>JBDTKD010000297.1:0-3327 GCA_039935515.1 Bradyrhizobium sp. | reverse complement strand
TTGTGAGCAAGCTCCGGACCTCGCGCGCTATCCGATCCAATCGGTGAGGCTTGATCGAGATTGACAGGCCGCGGCTCGAAGCCCATGCGAGTGCTATGAGGTCATGCGTCGTAGAATAGATCATTTTGTTGCGCCTGAAGAAATGAAGCCTCGCGTTCATGCTCCGCCGGTGCACAAAATCCCGCGCGCTCGAGATCTACTTTTAACCAAGGTGGATGAAGCGAAGCGGGACACGCGAACCCACGGGCGCCTAGCCAGCGGCCAGGAGGCCATTGACGCGGTTGACTAGAGGCTGACGCGTTTTCGTCATTTCTCGGCGGCTCAGCGCGGATCGCAGAGCCCAAGTGTAGGGTTCTCGGAGAATGTCAGCGATCTCCCCCGAGGCAGCCTTTATCTTCTCGCAGTTGTACCTCACCCGCACGATGCCCTGCTCGGCGATCCCGCCAAAGATTCCGGGCATCCCGAACAGCAGCATGTCAAAGCCTCACTTTTCGTTCGCTTCGACCTTCGCATTCGGCGGATTGGTATTCACTTCGACTTTCATATTAGCATCATTCACGGGTTTTTGTCCTTCCATGCGAAACTGTAATCAACCGCAATCGGATTTGCGTCCCGGACCTTCCAAGGTAACTTCCACCATGGTCAGCTGCTGCCGCGGATAACCGCGTTGCGCCTGTCTGACCAAGATGTGGTTGACTAACATCGGGTCTTCCGTTCGCTTTCTGACCCTCACATCGGATTTTTCGATAATCGGGATTTCTTGCGCGGCGAGGAGTTCGTTACAACCGGCGCCTGTGCCGCTTGAAGCTTTTTGAGATTTTGGACTGATCGCCCTTACCGCCGAAGCTGTCACGCAGTTGTGGCGGCCTTGGCTATTTGGCGAGGTTATCCACTTGTCGCCTTGCGGACGAAAAGGCATCCTTAATCGCGACCTCGACGTGCTCGTGCCGCACATCATCGGAAGGCGCATGATTGACCATGACGTTCTCGTGAGGCGGAATCGTCAACGCGATGCGGACCTGAAACCCTGTACCGTGCCGGTGTTTGTGGCTCGGAGCGATCACAGCTACGCGGCACCCCGTAATGCGTTGATCGTGCGTCTCTAGCCGCCGGATCTCGCTCAGGATTTGAGTGCGGGCTGCGTCCGACGGCTCCGAACCTTCGAACGTAATTTGCGGGTCAATTTGCATATCCGTCCCTGGCTCGGTAGCGTTCGTCGCTGCAACGTCTTGATGTCATTGGCTCGAGAGTGGCGTTAAAAGCAAGTCAATTTTCGTCGCGTGACACAACTGATGTCTACATGCGTAGTGAATGTTAGTTCAAGGCATCTTGTTGGGATTCGTCTCTACGAAGGCCGCCTCAATTTCGTCCTTCTTGATGCGAGATTTCGGAATCCCCTTTTCACCAAGATTTTGTTCCTCGATGCCATCGCCCATCATACCGGGATGCGCGATCTTTGGCGCTTTCGAACTATTAGGTGCATCGTCTTTATTGGTCATATCAAACACTGCAGGCGCGAATGGCTTTTCTCAACTCGGTGGGCGACAAGCCGTTCCGTGTAAAAGCGCCACCGACATCTGCGAGTGCGCTCGGAATCATGGCAGCAACGCTGACTGATCTGCGAGTCAGAAGAGGACATCCCGAAAAAGGCCTACTTTCGCCGCTTGATCTCGGACCCAATCTTTCGGTGACCGGTTCGCTCGCAACAAGTTTGTGGCTAACCGCGCTCCGACCGGAAGGCGACGCCGTAACTGGGATATTCCTGAAACTCGGAATCATCATCATGCCTCCAGCACTGGCGACGATGCTGCCGTCGATGGTACTTATGCTGTAACGGTGAGAATGTAATGTTGGCTCGAGTGCGAAGTGCGGTCGGCTCTGAAATTGTCTGCTTCTCTAATCGGCCCGTTTGGGGTCGAGCACTTTCCGACTCATCCCCGCACTTTGATGCCGCGCCGGTTCGGCCGCGGGATCAGTCTCGACCAACGCCCAACCTTCTTTGGACGGTAGCGAAGCCTTTGGGCTGAGACAGAGTCGGAACTACGTACGATCGGAACCCGGCAATAACGCTCGCCGATCTTTGATTTTGCTAGGTCACGCCGATGGCGCACCTCTCGCGAAAAGTTCGTTCGTGCCGCCGTCAGATCGAACGACGGTGGAGCGGTATGGAACGCGGTTGGGTTGTTCTTTCGAAGCGGTCTGAAGGCGGTCTATCGCCTGAGATCGCGCGAGAGCCAGGTTATTCGCGCGGTTGAAACCAGAGGGAAGAACCGTTGCAGACGTCGCGGCGTAACGAAAAAAGACATTATGCCGTCGCGCCCGGAGCTAGCCGTCGGAGAATTGTGGGGGCGGCGCCCGATGATCGCGCGCAAGGCTCGCGTCGTCCAAGATGCGGATGAACTCCGCCATCGGATTCGGCTACCTCAGTAGTTTCCGAGTCTGATGCCGACTGCGCGATGACGGTACCGTTGGCAGGAGCCAGATAGGCTCGATCCGGGAAGAAACGGCGGCTGCTGAGGCTGACGTCGCCTGACATTGGTGTTTCATAGCGTATCGGGGCACGCCCTTACGATATCCAGTCGGATTGGTTGGAGAGCGTAATGGCAATCAGACCGGCGGACGCAGAATGGGTGAAAAGTCAGCTCAAAGCTCTGGTTACATACGGCTTGGAGCGAAGCATTTGAGGATTCATACGACTTCCGTTCGCGCATGAGTGAAGGCAACGGCACGAACCCGGAGGAATTGCTTGGCGCTGCTCATGGGGGTGCTTCTCGATGGCGCTGGCGCTTCAGGTGACCAATGCGGGCGTCAGAAGCGTCGATCTCGAATGTCACGGCGGCCTTCGAGGAACACGCGCAGAACGCCAAGAAAAACTGCCCAGTTTCGCGAGTCCGTTCCGGCGTCGACATCCATCTGCGAGCCAAGCTTCTCTGAGTTCAGCGCTTCGCTATCGCCCGAGTCTAAACCTTTCGTTCGACGTGCAAGCCAGGCGGTAACCACAGAATGATCATCAGATCCTCGGATCAAGTCCCGCGTACTTCCCTGTTCAAGCGGTTTCCGATACCAAGGAATTTCGGGGTCACGCGGGAATCACGCATCGGACGTGGAAGGACCTGGCCGGCGCCGAGGGGCGCGACCCGCATCAGGACGTTCGAGATCTATCGCTACGATCCGGATTCCGGCGAAAACCCGCGTTTCGAGGCTTTCGAAGTCGATCTCGATGATTGCGGGCCGATGGTTCTCGATGCGCTCATCTGGATCAAGAACAAGGTCGACTCGACGCTGACCTTCCGTCGCTCGTGTCGGGAGGGGATTTGCGGCTCTTGC
>JBDTKD010000296.1:0-7190 GCA_039935515.1 Bradyrhizobium sp. | reverse complement strand
CAGGGAAGCGCCGTATTTCGGCGCGAACTCCCGCTTCTTGTCGGAGCTGAACAGCTTGGTGTTCTTGTAGGTGCCGACCAGATCGTCATAGCGCGTCAGAAAGTACGCGCCGTTCGGCAGCAGCTTGACCGGTTCATGCTCCCGCAGTGCACGATAGGTCGGATAGGGGTCGGCATAGAATTCCGGTGTCAGTTTCTCGAGATCGAAACTGGCCGCCAGCTCTCGCGCAGTCGCATTCATGGTGCCATACTCGTGGGGTGAAGCGGATATGCCGTTTTCGCTCTTTCGGAAACCGTGGCTGGCTCTACAGTCCCGCACCGAAATGCATCCCGTCAACCGCCTGGAAATGAAAATGCACGCCCGTGCCGATGTAACTGCTGAAAATGCCGCCTCCTGGCCCGAGGAAATTTTTGCGATCCTGCAGCGCTTCGATGTCCGGCAGGTGCCCTATGTGCCGGATGCCGGGCATTCGCAACTGATCGAACGCGTGCTGGGGGCGTCCTCGATGCGCGGGATTGCGCTCACGACCGAAGAAGAGGGCGTGGCGCTGCTGGCTGGGGCCTGGGCCGGCGGCCAGCGCGGCGTGCTGCTGATGCAGTCGAGCGGGGTCGGCAATTGCGTGAACATGCTGTCGCTGACCCAGATTTTCCGCCTTCCGTTCCTGACGCTGGTGACGATGCGGGGCGAATGGGGTGAATTCAACCCGTGGCAGGTGCCGATGGGCTCGAGCACGGCGGCGGTGTTCGAATTATCGGGGGTCAAGGTGCTGCGGGCGTCCCACCCGGAAGAGGTGCGCGAAGTGGTCGAGGCGGCGGCAGGGCAGGCCTACAATGCCTGCACACCGACCGCCGTTCTGTTGTCACAGCGCCTGATCGGCGCCAAGGACTTCACCAAATGAGCAAAGCAAATCTTCTCGAGCGGCGCAGCGTGGTCGCAAGCCTGCTGGCGGAACGCAAGGACGCCATCGTGGTCGGCGGATTGGGCGCCTCGACCTACGATATCGCCGCCGCCGGCGACCACGACCGCAATTTCTACCTGTGGGGCGCGATGGGCGGCGCCGTCATGATCGGGCTCGGCCTCGCGTTGGCGCAGCCGAAGCTGCCGGTGGTCGTGATCACCGGCGACGGCGAGATGCTGATGGGGATCGGAAGCCTCGCCACCGTCGGCCTGCAGAAACCCGGCAACCTGACCATCATCGTGCTCGACAATGAGTGCTACGGCGAAACCGGCGGTCAGGCGAGCCACACCGCAGCCGCGGCCGACCTCGTCGGTATTGCCCGCGCTTGCGGGATCGCCGAGGCGCGCGCCATGACGACCATGGCCGAAATCGAGGCCTTCAGCCCTTCGCTGCAGGACGTCTCGGCCGGGCCGCGCTTTGCCAGCGTCAAAATCGACGCCGCCAATCTCGAGCGGGCGCTGTCCAATCGCGACGGTACCTTCATTGTGAACCGGATCCGTGGCGCGTTGGGATTCAGGCCGATTTAGCCACAAAATCGACCGTGGTGCGCTGCAATAAAACCTTGACATTTGGTGAGGTGAGTGATTACTCACACGCCCATGTCTACTCTGCGCATGACCAGTGACCTGCGGCGGCAGCTTATCTTGAGCGCTGCGAAACGCTGTTTTGCCCGCCACGGCTTTGCCGGAACCACGACCCGGAGCGTCGCGGCGGCGGCGGCCATTTCCGAAGGCTTGCTGTTCAAGCATTTTCCTTCGAAAGCAGCACTTTACGCCGAGATCCTGACGGAAGAATGCGAAGCCGATCCGGACTTCGCGCATCTGCTCGGCCAAGCGCCGTCGACCGCGACCCTTGTCGAGCTTGTCAAAGGCATGGTCCGCCACTTCCTGCAGATGTCGGAGGGCCCGGACGAGGAGGAAGCGCAGCGTCTCCGGCTCATGACCACGAGCCATCTCGACGATGGGGAATTCGCGCGGCTGCTCTACGGCAAGGTCGGAAACCTGATCGGCCCGGTGTTCACCGCCTCGCTCGACCGCGCGGTGGCGGCCGGCGATGCGTCGCATGTCGGATACGAGCCGCTCAATCTGTTCTGGTTCGCGCATCACACCGTGCTGATGGCGGCGTTGGCGAGACTGCCGGCCGTCCCCTGCCTGACCTACGGCCATGCCGCCGACCTCGAGCGGCAGCTGTGCGAATTCATCCTCCGCGGCATCGGACTTGGCGATGCCGCAATTGTTTCCCACCTCGACCGCGAGACGCCGCTGGATTCGGGTCAATCGGTAGCCGCAGAAGGTGCATGACATGAACATTGTGACCGAAGCCCATATCTCGGGCAAGGCAATTGCCGGCAAGCCACCCACCCGTCCGGCCCGGATGGTGCGCTGGTTCATCATTGTCGGGCTGTTGCTCGCGTTGCTGGTCGGCGGTCTCGTCGGCTTCAACGCCTTCCGCAGCCACATGATCGCGCAATTCTTCGCCAACAACAAACCGCCGCCGACGCCGGTGAGCGTCGCCGAGGCCAAATCGGAGGTGATTCCGAACCTGCTGACGACAGTCGGCGATTTCGCCGCCGTGCACCAGGTCAATGTCACCTCCGACGTCAGCGGCCGCATCACCGACATCATGTTCACGGCCGGCGCGTCGGTGAAGGCGGGAGCGCCGCTGGTGCAACTGTTCGACGCCCCGGAGCAGGGCGACCTCGCCAGCTTCAAGGCCCAGGCGGTGGTCGCGCAATTGTCGCTCGATCGTGCCAAGCAGCTCGCGGCGCGCCAGTTCGGTCCGCAGGCGACAGCCGATCAGGCGCAGGCGACGTTCGATCAGGCCAATGCCGGTATCGCCAAGACCGAGGCGATCATCTCGCAGAAGCTGGTGCGGGCGCCGTTCGACGGCGTGCTCGGCGTTCGTCATGTCGAAGTCGGCCAGTTCCTGACCGCGGGCACCCAGATCGTCACGTTGACCGATCTTTCGACGCTCTACGCGAATTTCACCGTGACGGAAAAGGACAGCGGGCAGCTCAAGGTCGGGCAGACCGTGCGCGTCGTGGTTGACGCCTATCCGGGCCGGACCTTCGACGGAAAGATCACCGCGATCGAGCCGCAGATCAGCACCGATACCCGCAACATCCATGTTCAGGCCACGCTCGCCAATCCCGACCATATCCTGAAGCCCGGCATGTTCGCGAGTACGACCGTGGTGCTGCCCGACAAGCCGGCGGTGGTTACGGTTCCGGAAACGGCGGTCGATTACACGCTCTATGGAGATTCGGTGTTCCTGCTCACCGAGAAGAAGGCTGATGACGGCAAGACCAGCCTGACCGCCGTTCGTACCTTCGTGCGGGCCGGCAATCGGATCAATGGAAGGGCGGAAATTGTCAGCGGCCTCAAGCCCGGCGATCGCGTGGTCGCGGTGGGCCAGCTCAAGCTGCAATCGGGAGCCGCGGTGTCGGTTTCCGCCGACGGACCTCCGCCGATTCCGGCAAATCCGCCGCGTTACTGATACTCGGAGAGCCAATCGCGATGATCTGGACCGATGTTTTCATCAAGCGACCAGTGCTGTCGGTGGTCGTGAGCCTGCTGATCCTTCTGATCGGATTCAAGGCCGCGACCAGCCTGCCGATCCGGCAGTACCCGAAACTGTCGAATACGGTCGTCAACGTCACCACCGTCTATCCCGGTGCGTCGGCCGAGCTGATCCAGGGCTTCATCACGACGCCGATCGAGCAGGCCGTCGCCTCGGCCGAAGGCGTCGACTATATGACTTCGTCCTCGGTGCTCGGAACCAGCACCATCCAGGTCTACATCAAGCTGAATTTCGATCCGAACCAGGCGCTGACCGAGGTTCTCGCCAAGGTGAATTCGGTCAAGTATCTGATCCCGAAGGAATCCAACGACCCGGTCGTGACCAAGACCACCGGACAGACCACGGCCGTGATGTATCTCGGCTTCTCCAGCGAGGTGCTGTCGGGATCGGCGATTTCCGACTATCTGACGCGCGTGGTGCAGCCGGTGCTTTCGACCGTCGACGGCGTCGCTTCCGCCGATATTCTGGGCGGCCAGACCTTCGCGATGCGGCTCTGGCTTGATCCGGTCCGCATGGCGGGCCGCAATGTCTCGCCTGCCGACGTCTCCGCCGCGATCGCCGCCAACAATTTTCAGGCCGCCGCGGGCCAGGCCAAGGGCTATTTCATCGTCTCCAACGTGTCGACCAATACCGACCTGACCAATCTCGATCAGTTCAAGCGCATGATCGTCAAAGCCAAGGACGGCGGGTTTGTGCGGATGGAGGACATCGCCACGGTCGAGCTTGCGGCGCAGAGTACCGATGCCAGCGTCGCCTTCAACGGCGAGCATGCGATCTTCATCGGCGTGCAGGCGACCCCGCAGGGCAACCCGCTGACGCTGGTCAGGGGCGTCCGCGCGCTGTTTCCGGAACTGGAACGCAACCTGCCGCCCTCGATGAAGATGAAGGTGGCCTACGATTCCACCAAATTCATCCAATCCTCGATCAATGAGGTGGAGAAGACCCTGGGGGAGGCGATCCTGATCGTGGTCGTGGTCATCTTCCTGTTCCTCGCCTCGTTCCGCTCGGTGATCATCCCGGTGGTGACCATTCCGCTGTCGCTGATCGGCGTCTGCAGCCTGATGCTGGCCATGGGCTTCAGCATCAACCTCCTGACCTTGCTGGCGATGGTGCTGGCGATCGGGCTCGTCGTCGACGACGCCATCGTGGTGGTGGAAAACATCCACCGGCATCTGGAGGAAGGCAAACCTCCGGTTCAGGCCGCCATGCAGGGCGCGCGCGAGATCGTCGGTCCGGTCATCTCCATGACCATCACGCTGGCGGCGGTGTACGCGCCGATCGGCTTTCTCGGCGGCCTCACCGGCGCGCTGTTTCGCGAGTTCGCCTTCACGCTGGCCGGTGCGGTGATTGTCTCCGGCGTCATCGCGCTGACGCTGTCGCCGATGATGTGCTCGGTATTCCTGAAAAGCGCCGAGCAAGGCCGGTTTGCCCGGATCGTCAACAAGGTGTTCGGATCGGTGACGCGCTGGTATGGCCGGCAGCTCGACCGCTCGCTCGACTATCGCCCGATCACGGCGATGTTCGCGCTGACCATCCTCGGGCTGGTCGGTTTCCTCTATATGCATACCTCGAAGGAACTCGCGCCCGAGGAAGACCAGGGCATTGTGTTTGCGGTCACCAAGGCGCCGAAATACGCAAACATCGATTATTCGGACTATTACGGCGAGAAGCTCGACAAGGCCTTTGCCAGCTTCCCGGAAACCGATCTCCGTTTTGTCATCAACGGCATCAACGGCCCGCAAAACGGCATCGCTGGCATGCTGCTCAAGCCGTGGGACGAGCGCAAGCGTTCGTCGATCGCGCTGAAGCCGCTGGTCCAGGCCCAGCTCAGCAAGATCGAAGGCGTCAACGCCTTCGCGTTCAACCTGCCGCCATTGCCGGGTGGTCCCGGCGGCTTGCCGGTGCAGATGGTGATCAGTTCGACCAACAGCTTCCAGTCGGTCTATGAGCAGATGCTGAAGCTGAAGGACGCGGCACGCAAAAGCGGCCTGTTCATCGTCTCCGACAGCGATCTCGACTTCAACCAGCCGGTGGTGCGGGTCAAGATCGACCGCACCAAGGCGAGCGACCTCGGCATCACCATGCAGAGCATCGGCAGTACGCTCGCCACGCTGCTCGGCGGAAACTACGTGAACCGCTTCAACCTCGAAGGACGATCGTATCAGGTCATCCCGCAGGTGCCGCGCGACAAACGGCTGTCGCCGGAATCGCTGGACCAATATTACGTGCCGACGGCAACCGGCCAGCAGGTGCCGCTATCGACCCTGGTCACGATCGAAACCGCGACCGATCCCAACGCGCTCACGCATTACAACCAGTTGAATTCCGCGACCTTCCAGGCCGTGCCGATGCCCGGCGTGACCGTCGGCCAGGCGGTGGACTTCCTCGAACAGCAGGCCAAGAAGCTGCCGGCCGGCTTCGATCACGACTATCTCGCGGACTCCCGGCAATATGTCCAGGAAGGCAACCAGCTCGCGGTGACGTTCGGCTTTGCGCTGATCATCATCTTTCTGGTGCTGGCAGCGCAATTCGAGAGCCTGCGCGATCCCCTCGTCATCATGATCAGCGTTCCGATGGCGATCGTCGGTGCGCTGCTTCCACTGTTCTTCGGCGCCGCCACGATGAACATCTATACCCAGGTCGGCCTGCTGACGCTGGTCGGCCTGATCAGCAAGCACGGCATCCTGATGGTCGAATTCGCCAATGAGCTGCAGCTCAAAGAGGGGCTCGACCGCCGCTCGGCGATCGAGATGGCGGCGCGGGTCCGGCTTCGGCCGATCCTGATGACGACCGCCGCGATGGTGACCGGCCTCATTCCGCTGCTGACGGCATCGGGGGCGGGCGCGGCGAGCCGGTTCTCGATCGGTCTGGTCGTCGTCGCCGGCATGTCGATCGGCACGCTGTTCACGCTGTTCGTGCTGCCGGCGGTCTATGTGGCGATCGCCACCGATCACAGGGCGGGCGCCGAATCCGAACGCGCAAGGGAGATCGCGGATTTCGATCTGGGTTCGAAGGCGCTCAAGCCGACCTGAGCCTTGTCGGATCCGGCCGCGCACCTTGCCGGCACCGACCCCGCTCGCCTTGGACGAAGTCATCGAATAATCATCCCGCACTGCGGCAAGAGACAACGCCGCCTGTTCTTGCTAAATTGGTCCGGATGACGATTTCCCTCCATTCCGGCACAACGCAGGGACGAACGCTGCCACCATCGCCCGTGGCGGACGCGGCTGCCGGGGCGGGACCGGCCTCGACCGGAATCCGCACCCGGCTGTTCACCAAATACGTTGCATTGTTTGTTGCGGTGGTCGGCGTTGCGCTGCTGTCAAACGGGATTTTTGAGGTTTTCTTCTATTATCGCGAACACAAGGCGGCCCTGATCCGCATTCAGCACGAACAAGCGGTCGCGGCTGCCGCCAAGATCACCCAGTTCATCAAGGAAATCGAAAGCCAGCTTGGCTGGACCACCCAATTGCCCTGGTCGGCCGGCTCGATCCAGGACCGCCGATTCGATGCGCTGAGGCTGCTGCGGCAGGTGCCGGCGATCACCGAACTGGCACAGGTCGATTCCACCGGCAAGGAGCGGCTGCGGGTGTCGCGGCTCGCCATGGACGTGGTGGACAGCGGCATCGACCTTTCCAAGGATCCGAAATTC
>JBDTKD010000295.1:0-11441 GCA_039935515.1 Bradyrhizobium sp. | reverse complement strand
ACAGCGTTTGGTTACAGCTTCACCTTGGCCGTTTGCCTGGTCGCATTGCTCGGGTCGCTTCGCTGGCTCGTCGCCGACGCCCAGAATGTCTCCGACCTGACTCTGCCGATCGGACTGCCGTGGCTGGGTGCCCATTTCCGGCTGGATGCATTGGCTTCGTTTTTCCTTATTGTGGTCAATCTGGGTGGGGCAGCCGCAAGCCTTTACGGTCTCGGCTACGGCCACCACGATCCGGCGCCGCATCGCGTAATGCCCTTCTTCCCCGCCTTTCTGGCCGGTATGAATCTGGTGGTGCTGGCGGATGATGCGTTCTCCTTTCTGCTTTGCTGGGAATTCATGTCGCTTACTTCCTGGGCGCTCGTGATGGCGCACCATCGCGAAACGGGCAATGCCAAGGCGGGTTACGTCTACCTCGTCATGGCAAGCTTCGGTACGCTCGCGTTGCTGCTGGCGTTCGGCTTGCTGGCTGGGCCGGCGGGGGCTTACGAATTCGCGGCCATTCGCGCTGCCCAACACACGCCGTACGTGGCGACCATGGTCTTGATCCTGATGTTGCTCGGAGCCGGCTCAAAGGCCGGCCTTATACCATTGCACGTTTGGCTGCCGCTCGCTCATCCTGCAGCTCCCAGCCACGTTTCGGCGCTAATGAGCGGCGTTATGACCAAGGTCGCGATCTACGGTTTCATCCGCGTCGTATTCGACCTGTTGGGGCCGCCGACCTGGTCGGCGAGCGTGATCGTGCTCTTCCTTGGCGGCATCACCGCCGTCATGGGGATTCTGTACGCCATGATGGAAAAGGATCTCAAGCGTCTGCTCGCCTACAGCACGATAGAGAACGTCGGCATCATTTTCGTTGGCCTCGGCCTTGCACTGGCGTTCCAGGCCAACGGCATGAAGCTGGCGGCGGCGCTCGCCTTCACGGCCGCCCTCTTTCATGTACTCAACCACTCATTTTTCAAGAGTCTGCTGTTTTTCGGGACCGGTGCCGTGCTGACGTCGACGGGCGAGCGGGACATGGACAAACTGGGCGGCCTCATCCACCGGATGCCGTTCACCAGCTTCGTCTTTCTGGTCGGCTGCGTCGCAATCTCGGCGCTTCCGCCGTTCAACGGCTTCGTATCAGAGTGGTTGATCTTCCAGACCGTATTGCAAAGTCCCGAGCTCCCGCAATGGGCCCTGAAGATAATGGTGCCAGCGGTCGGGGCGCTGCTGGCCCTGGCCGCGGCCCTGGCAGCCGCGTGTTTCGTCAAGGCATTCGGTGTGACTTTTCTTGGGCGACCGCGCAGCACGGCAGCCGAAACTGCCCATGAAATCGACCGATACTCGCTTTCGGCGATGTTCATCCTTGCCGCACTTTGCCTGTTGGCCGGGATATTGCCGGGACTGGTGATCGACGCGCTTGCACCGATCACAAATGAGATCCTCGGGGGCCGCATGCCGATACAGGCTAATGAGCCATGGCTTTCGATCGTGCCGATTGCGGCTCGCCGGAGTTCATACAACGGTTTGCTTGTGATGGTATTCATCACGATATCCGCTTCGCTTGCCGTCTTTTTTATTCATCGTTTCGCCTCTCATGCGCTGCGGCGGGCCCCGGCCTGGGGCTGTGGTTTTTCTGATCCAACCCCCGCGGCCCAATATTCGGCCGTAAGCTTCGCTCAACCGATCCGTCGCGTGTTCGGCGCGATGTTCCACTCCCGCGATCATGTCGAGATGCCAGCCCCCGGAGATATCAGGCCAGCGCGGCTCAGAATAGAACTGCATGACCTGGTCTGGGAGGGGATGTATCTACCCCTCGCGGGCGCGGTGGGATACGCGGCCGACAGGCTCAATCGTCTGCAGTTCCTGACCATCCGCCAGTACCTTAGTCTCGTTTTTGCCACCCTCGTCACTTTGCTGCTGGTGCTCGCGACATGGTCGTGATCTCTGACATTGTTGTGCAGGGCATCCAGATGGCGCTGGTCCTCCTGCTCGCTCCGCTACTGACCGGCTTCGTGCGCAAGATCAAGGCCCGGCTGGTGCGTCGCAAGGGAGCATCGATTTTTCAGCCGTATCGAGATCTCTTGCGGCTGCTCCGGAAGGAAGTGGTTCTGGCCGACAACGCGTCATGGCTGTTCCGCGTAACGCCTTACATAACGTTTGCCGCGATCTGGGTTGCCGCCGCCCTGGTGCCGACGTTTGCGACCGGCCTCTTGTTCAGCTGGACGGCGGATCTGATCGCCATCGTTGCACTGCTGGGCAGCGCGCGCTTCTTTCTGGCGCTCGCGGGCATGGATGTCGGTACCAGTTTCGGCGGTATAGGTTCCAGCCGCGAAGTCATGATCGCGGCACTTGCCGAGCCGGCCATGCTCCTGATGGTGTTTTGCTTGGCACTGGTTGCCCGGTCGACCCAGCTTTCGACGATCGCAAATTTGATGGCGTCGTCCTACGTCGGATTACGGGTATCGCTGGGAATGGCGCTCATCGCGCTCATCATGGTGGCCCTCGCCGAGAACGCGCGAATTCCGGTCGACAACCCGGCGACGCACCTGGAGCTCACCATGGTGCACGAGGCGATGGTTCTTGAATATTCCGGACGCCATCTCGCCATGATCGAATTCGGCGCATTTCTCAAGCTGCTGCTCTATATCTCGCTGATCGCCTGCGTGTTCCTACCGTGGAAGATGGCTGCATTCGGTTCCGGACCGCTGTCCTACGCCCTCGGCGCCGGCGCCTATATCGTCAAGCTTGCGGTGGCCGGCTTTTTTCTCGCGCTGTTTGAGACCGCGACTGCGAAAATGCGGGTCTTTCGCGTTCCGCAATTTCTTGGTGCGGCCCTCATGCTGGGCCTGCTCGGTACCCTCCTCCTATTCGTGTCGAGGAGTTTCTGATGCAGATGCACAGCCTCGACTTCGACATCTCGCATGCGCTTGCCGGTGGACTCGTCCTCATCAGCTTCATGATGCTATACCAGGACCGGCTATATTCGCTTCTCAACGTTTTTGCACTGCATGCGCTGGCGCTTGCCCTTTCCGTCGCCTGGCAGGCCCATGTACAGAACGCGCCTCATCTCTACATCACGGCAGCAATCGCCCTTATCTTCAAGGCGATCGTCATTCCTGTGGCACTGCATCGCATCGTCAAGCAGCTTGGGATTCATCGCGACATCGAATCGGCCGTCGGTATCGGTCCAACGATGCTGGCGGGGATGGCACTGGTCGCCCTCTCCATGGTTCTGATGCTGCGGGTGACCGCGGAGGCCGATCCCCTGGCGCGCGAGGATCTCGCCTTCGCCTTGTCGGTCGTGCTGCTCGGACTTCTGGTCATGGTGACCCGCCGCAATGCTGTCAGTCAGGTCGTGGGATTCATGTCGCTTGAGAACGGACTGGTGTTGGCGGCCACCGGCGCCAAGGGCATGCCGCTGGTGGTCGAGATCAGCGTGGCCTTTTCGATTCTGATCGCGTTCATTGTTATCGGCATTTTCCTGTTCCGAATTCGTGAACGCTTCGACTCTGTGGACGTTTCCGCGCTTGACGATTACCGAGGCGAGCGGCGATGACCGTACCCGCCTTCGACCCGGTGATGGCTGTCCTGTTGATTCCGATCGGCTCGGCCGCGTTGCTTGCCATCCTGCCGGGCTACCGGCAGACGGCGCGGCTGAACGTCGCCGCGAGTCTCGCGACATTCCTTTCGGCCCTCTCGTTGTTCGTGATCGAACGTCCGCAGCCTACGCCATATGTGCTGGTCGATGACCTCAATATTGTGTTCATCGTGCTCAATACCTTCGTGGGATTCACGACCAGCATCTTCAGCGCCAGCTACATCGCGCACGAGCTCGAAACCGGCCGGTTGACCCCGGTCTACCTGCGTTTCTACCACGCCATGTATCAGATCATGATGTTTGGCATGAACCTCGCTTTCGTGTCGAACAATATCGGTTTGATGTGGGTTGCTGTCGAAATCGCGACGCTGAGCACGGTGCTGATGGTTGGCATCTATCGCACTCACGCCGCTCTGGAAGCGGCGTGGAAATATTTCATCCTGGGCAGTGTCGGAATTGCGTTCGCCCTGTTCGGCACGATCCTGGTCTACATGGCTGCGCGTCCGATCGTAGGCGAGGGCCAGGATGGCATGGTCTGGACACTCCTCATCCAACATGCGGCGAATTTCGACCCTGCCCTTCTCGACGTCGCTTTCGTATTCCTGGTTCTCGGCTACGGGACCAAGGTCGGCCTGGCGCCACTGCACGCCTGGCTGCCCGACGCGCACGCCGAGGGTCCCACGCCGATATCCGCGGTGCTGTCGGGCCTACTGTTGAATGTCGCGCTCTATGCTCTGTTGCGGTTCAAGATACTGCTTGCGGCCAATCCGGCGGCAATTGCTCCCGGGCCCCTGATGGTGACGATGGGCCTGCTTTCACTCGTGTTTGCGGCGTTCATGCTCTACCGCCGGCGCGACATCAAGCGCCTGTTCGCCTATTCCTCAATCGAACACATGGGCATCATCGTCTTTGCGTTCGGGATGGGGGGACCGCTGGCTAATTTCGCCGGGCTTCTGCATATGGTGATGCACAGCCTCACCAAGTCGGCGATCTTCTACGCTGTCGGCCATATCTCGCAGATCAAGGGAACGCAGCGGATCAGCAGGATCCGGGGCTTGACTGTGACCCATCCGGTGCTGGGCTGGGGTCTGGTGACGGGCGTCGTCGCGATCACTGGCTTGCCGCCGCTCGGCATCTTCATGAGCGAATTTCTGGTAGTCAGCTCCACGTTCGCGCGGGCCCCCTTGCTCGCGATCGTGCTAGTGTTCGGACTTCTGATTGCCTTCGGCGCATTGACCTTGCGCCTGACCAGCATCGCGTTCGGCAAACCGCGCGGTAGCACCGCCCCGGTCGAGGCATCCTATGTGCCGATGTTTGCCCATCTCTCGCTGGTTCTGATCGCGGGAATCTACCTTCCTGCGCCGCTCGTTGTCTGGTTCCAGCATGTGGCTCGCCTTCTTGGATAGAGGATCAACAGGATATGCCATCGCTGATCGATCTGATGCTGGAGGGCCGCGAGGTCCGGCAACACGGCCCATGGCCGCGGGCCGTGGTCGATGCTTCGGTTTGGCGTTTTGCAGCAAGCGAACTGGCACAGGGTCGCTGGAGCTTGCTCGGCCATTGGGGGGAACCCTCAACGGTACATATGGCGATCATGGATGAGCAGACCGCCGAAATCGCTGTCGTCAGCCTGAACTGCCCCGATCGCAGCTACCCTTCGATCAGCAGGCATCACCCGCCGGCGCTTCGATTGGAGCGCACCATTCATGATCTGTTTGGCTTGTCGGCGGAAGGGTCGCCCGACCGGCGCCCCTGGCTCGATCACAACCGCTGGGACACGCGCTTCCCGTTGGGAGATCGCATCGACGCCTTACCGCAAGCGTCGTCCTATCGCTTTCTGCCGGCGGAAGGCGACGGCCTGCACCAGATCGCAGTCGGTCCCGTGCATGCCGGTACCATTGAGCCTGGGCATTTCCGGTTCACGGCCAGCGGGGAAACCGTGGTTCGTCTCGAACCGCGATTGGGATATGCACACAAGGGTATCGAGGGGCTCATGATGGGCGCCGGTCTCGAGCGGGCCGCCCAACTCGCCGGACGCGTATCAGGCGACAGCACGGTCGCGTATGCGTTTGCCTTTGCGCGGGCGGTCGAAGCCGCGCTGGAGATTGTGGTGCCTGATCGCGCGATTTGGCTGCGCGCGCTCCTTGCAGAGATCGAGCGGCTTGCCCACCATCTCGGCGACATCGGGGCGATCTGCAACGATGCCTCCTTTGCGCTGATGCATGCGCATTGCAGCATATTGCGAGAGAACGTCCTGCGCGCATCCGATACCGCATTCGGCCATCGATTGATGCGGGATATCGTCGTGCCCGGTGGCGTGGCCCACAACCTTAACGATGGCGGGACGGAAATCATCCAGGCAGCCCTGGATAACATCCGCCTGCGCTTCCCTGCTTTGGTCGAACTATACGACAACACCGCGTCGCTGCAGGATCGCACGGTCGGTACGGGCGTGCTCAAGCCTGCATTGGCCAAACAGTATGCCGCCGGAGGCTACATAGGCCGCGCATCCGGACGATCCTTCGATGCGCGCAAAGTCCTTGCCTATCCGCCGTATGACAGACTGCGCTTTGAAGTACCCGTTCTGAATGAGGGAGATGTCAACGCTCGCGTCTGGATCCGTGTGCGTGAGGTGGAGCAGAGTCTCTCCCTGATCGACCAGATATTGGATCGGCTTCCCGAAGGCCCGGTGCGGGCAAAGGCAGGCCAATTTCGTGAGCCGCGGGAAGGTATGGCGATCGTCGAAGGGTTTCGCGGCGACGTTCTGGTTTGGCTCCGCTTGCGGGATGGTCGGGTCGAACGATGCCATCTGCGCGACCCGTCGTGGTTTCAGTGGCCACTTCTGGAGGCGGCAATCGAGGGCAATATCGTCGCCGACTTCCCGCTGTGCAACAAATCCTTCAACTGCTCTTATTCGGGCCCCGATCTCTGAGGAACGGTACCAGATGCGCAAGCTGCTTTTTGAAAGCCTGTTTCGTCGGCCGTTCACCGAGAAAGCGCCGTCTACGGACGATGCCGCGGCAACGGAACTGGCGGTAGCCGTGGGCCTCGCCGCACGACGGCGTCTCGGACGCAGCCTCTCGATACGGGAGGTCGATGCCGGATCCTGCAATGGATGCGAACTTGAAATCCACGCGTTGAACAATGCTTACTACGACGTCGAGCGCTTCGGTCTCCGGTTCGTTGCGTCGCCTCGTCATGCCGATGTGCTGATGGTAACCGGACCGGTTACGAGGAACATGCGCGACGCGTTGGAGCGCACCTATCATGCGACCCCCAACCCGAAATGGGTCGTCGCCGTCGGAGATTGCGCCCGAGATGGCGGCTGCTTTGCTGGCAGCTATGCAGTCGTAGGAGGGGTCTCGCAAGTGGTTCCCGTCGATCTTCATATTCCCGGTTGTCCTCCACCGCCGATCAGGATCTTGCAGGGGTTGCTCTCTCTGCTCGATCAAACGGCCAAAAATGTCGCTCCCGCTTGAGGATCCGGGGACGATTTCGACTATTCCAAGCTGGCTTTATCGCGGGGTGCGTCCAAGCCGGAATAGTCCTTGCGATGACGCCGTTGGTGATCCTTTTCGCACAATATCGGGATGATGATTCTGGCATGTCCGGTCGTGACCCAACGTTGTCAGTGGTCTCATTGCTGCCCTTGATCTACGTGGTGCTTGATCGAACAGCCCGTACGCTCGCGATCTGTCTCTTTTTTGCGTCCATCGGTTGCGCATCGCTTGCCCTGCAGTCGCCTCCCGCCATCCTGGTTTCGATGAACTGGCATCTCGGCCCCCACGCGGCTGCGCCCATATTGTGGTCGGCACTATTGAGCGTCTGGGTGGCTAGTTTCGGAGCAAACGCGCATGCCGCCGTCGACGCCACGTACTGATCTGGCTGGCATCTGGATGACGGTGGGATTGTCGAATGTCGCATCCGAAAAACGCTGAACGCGTTGGGAAAACCAAACGCGACCCGTCGATCCATGTGTCCAGAGGCATCGATCCCGCCCCGGTAGCTCGGGTCAGGTCCTTGTATTTTTCTGCCTCGAATTCATATTGGCCGTCGCTCGCGGAACAAGTTTTCCCTGCTATGCCTTGTGATGATACTGCAATGCGATCAAAAGACTTTTCAGGCCTCGCAGGGGCCAAAGCGTGACTATCAGGATCAACGGGATCCACAGCATCGCGTGGACCCAGTACGGAGGTTGATACTCGACCTCGGTGACCAAGGCGGCTCCCACGACAATGGCGCCCGCGATCATGATGACGAATATGGCAGGCCCGTCGCCGGCGTCGGCAAAGCTGAAATCGAGGCCGCATACCTCGCAGTTGGATTTCAGGGTCAAGAACCCCTCAAACAACTTTCCCTTGCCGCAGCGCGGACATCGACACAGAAGACCAGCGATATATGGCGAGGGCGTTTTTTCTGAGATCCGCATTTTCTAGCTTTCTGCGCTCCGGTGGAAGAGCGACTGACCAAGCCAACCCGCAACGCTAATGCGAGCCAACTTCCGCGAAACGTATGGAGCTCGTGGCTCCCGGCACGTCAACCGCCGTTATCTCGACGCGGGCCGTCTGTTGACGGTTGGGATAGTCGTCAAGATTGGCAGCTACCGTTATGCAGAAAAGCGTCCGACCGTCTTGTCCGCCCAACTGACACGCGACCGCATGACGGCCCGGTACGTGAATGCGGTGCGTGACTCGCCCGCCCTGTTGTACACGGACAAAGAGCGACTGTCGGGCAGCGGCTACCCAGACGGCGCCTTCGGAGTCCTCGCAGAGGCCGAGCGGACTCATCCCCTCGAAGTTCGCGAAGACCTTTCGATGCAGCAATGTTCCGTCGCTGTCGATCTTGAACGCGAGAAGCCGATTTCCAAGCGTTTCCGCGACCAGCAGGTCGTGCGCACTTGTGATTGCCAATCCGTTCGGATGCGCGATGCTGTCGGCAACTGATCGAATATTACCATCCGGCGTTGTCAGAAGAACCCGAGCCGACGCAAAGCAGTCGGGTCCGGAGGCATCCGCGTCGAAAGACGTCACATAAGCGTTTCCATTGCGAGCGACGACCAGGTCCCGTAAATATCCTGATGCAACATCGCTCAGGTCGGCATGGATCGCCGGCTTCTCGGCACCGAATTTCAGGATCAGCCGCTGGGTCATCGAGGCGACCAATAAACTACCGTCGGGCAAAAAGCCCAGGCCGAACGGTCGAGTTGGTACCTCGGCGACGATCGTGACCTTACCGTCCAGGTCGATACGGAAGACCTTTCCGGCGCGCATGTCGGACACCCACAGGGCACCGAGATGCCATCTGGGTGCCTTAAGGCGCCAGAATCCGCTGGCGAGTACACTTGTCTTCAGCGTTTTCAGCATCTTCGATCGGGGAATCCATTGTTCCGACAACCCCTGTATTCATCGAGCGCGTTCCAGGGTCCGCGACGAGGACGCCTTGGGTTGCCTTGTATTCTTCATCATTGGCTTGGTGACGTGTTCCCTGAGCCGGACGCCTCGACCGCCAGCCAAGCTCTGACCACCCGGACTGATCAACTCGATTCCCGCGTTCTCCAGGGCCGAAACCAGCTTCATCAAGGAATCGACATTGCCACGGATGACGCCGTCGCTTGCTTCCATGCGTTGAATGGTCGGGACTGAAAGATCCGCCAGTTCGGCTGTTTGCCGTTGATCTATATTCAGGAGCGCACGGGCGGCCCTGAGTTGGTTAGCGGAAATCATGAATTGGCAGGCTCCGGTACGAGGCGCATCAGATATATCTACACCATACGAACTACCGTATCAAGCATCAGTTTAAATGCGCAAGATATCACAGCTTTATCCCCCTCTCCAACGGCGGGATATTTGTTGGTCACATGTATCGTGAATGAAAAATGCTATATGAGACATCACTATACCGACATAGATAATGTAAACCCATCGGCTAGTGCCCATTTTTCACTTTCTGCTGTGGTTTTTTCAGATTATGTTTGAGGCCGTGGCTTGAGGCCCCACGCTGTTCACAAGGGAATCGTGAATAGGTGGAGTTTGATCTCAGCTTGCGACGCGCGCGGTCAGGGCCTTGCCGCCGCGTCTGCTGTGTGGACCGGGAGGAGAGCCCTATGGGAGTATCAACTGTTCTCTCGATTGGAGAAATGTTCGCAGGTGGCATCGGCGGAGTAGCCGTCGGCGGAATGCTGAAGGACTCTAGTTTCGGCAAAGCCGTTAATGCCATCATTGGCCTCGTGGGCGGAGTCGCAGTTGGCTATCTGCTGCACACAACCTTGCCGGATCTTGCGAGTTCAGTCGGCAATGGCTCGTTGGCCAGCATCCTGGGCAGGATCATCGGCGCGCTCACCGGCGGGGGAGTTCTGATAACTATTTGCGCGCTGGTAAAGGACAATGTTCGGGGCGTCCGCGATGACCGCCTGAGGCGTTGAACCTGTAGTGACCGACCGTATGGCGTTTCTGTTGTCGCGCCAAATTCTCTCCATGAAAACTCATGCGTGAAGCATATTTTCTGATCTCATCTTGCTGTTGGAGTAGTTGACTTTGAAGCTTTTGGGGCGTTTCCAAGGCAGGAACGGGAAAATCGAAATCGTCGAGTGCTCGTGGGATGGCACGCGCGTTTATTTCGAAGAGGGGGTGAGGCAGAGCCAGGCGACGCCCGACGGCGAAAGCGTGTTCACCTACGTGAAGCTCATGGACGAGTTGTTACGCAGGTCGAAGCACATACTCGTCTTGGGGTGCGGTGGCGGAAATCTTGCGACAAGGCTGTCGCGTCGGTAAAGGGTTGACGATTGTCGACATCAACCCGATCAGCTTCGTGCTCGCGCACAGGTTTTTCGACTTGCCGGATGAATTGCCTTGCATCGTCTCCGACTTTCGAAAATTCGTGTTCGATGACCGTGAATATTACGACGGTATCGCGATCGACGTCGGTGGACCAGGATTTCGTTCCACGGAGGAATTTGATGTGGAGACCTGCGACGCCATCCGCGCCCGTCTGGCACCAGGCGGCCGGATCGTGATGAATGTGATGGTGGCAAACGACATCGATCCGACACCTGACCGGATCGCGGCCAGACTCGCCGGTGAGGAACTGCGGGCATGGATCGTCGATGAGCAATTCATCGAGGATCGAAATGCAGTCATCGCCTGCGTTCCCGAGAAGACCCTGCATCCACGAACAGCGCTCGATCGCGTGATGCGCCACAGCCATGAACGGTGGGCGATACGCCGGGGAAGAATTGCGAGGCCGCGATCTCGCCAGCGGATTACGCCAATGTCGCAGTTTCCGGCGGACCGACGTGAGACGTAGATAAGCGGTGCCGGGCTGATCTATGGGTTGGAAGCGAATTGGGACGCTCTCCGCGGCGGCCGGGTAAACATCGATCTAGAAAAATATGCGCCGTGGATGGTCCACCTTTGACGTCACATAATTTTGGCAGCTAGATTCCGAAAAAAGGGCGAATAGGAATGGCTATTTTGCCTCAGGCAGCTACTCAAGTTCAGGGAAATCGAATCTACGCCCTTTTTATTATGAACCAGAATAGGATGACTACCGTTTGCGCGTGGAACAAAGGGGCCAATAACCCCGGCGGTCCCTGCGCTGCTCGACTATTTGGTGACCGTGACGATGAGACTCGGGGGGGCGACAGATGATTGGCGAAGCCCCTTCAGATGTGAGTTCCAGCGAACAGTCTCAATCAGTGGCGGGCCGACCCGCAGAAATCCGTTCGCGGCGTTCCCATGCCGGCGCGTGCTCAAGCTCCCTCTCGTCGCGACATTCTCGCTTATTAGCGCGGACCGTGTGGCCCGCGTGGCAGTCCGACCGGAGGATGGATAGCAAACAGTCTCAGGGCATAACGGCTGCTCGC
>JBDTKD010000294.1:0-3356 GCA_039935515.1 Bradyrhizobium sp. | reverse complement strand
AGGCTATTTCGGCATCGCGCGCCAAATCGGCGTCGTTGCCGTCGTAACGGACGAGCCCGACGCGGGCGATGAAGCCCGCGACCACGCGGATCGTAAACGCGCCCCGGCTGAAGCCGAAGCCGTAGATCCTGTCGCCGCGCCGGTAGTTGCGGCAGCAGAATGAATAGATGTCGATGACATTGCGCTTCAGTCCAAAGCCGAAAACGCCGCCCAGAATGGCCAACGGCTTGAACGACGATGTGCCGACGCCATCGTCATAATAGGCAATCTGCCGAGCGGGATCGGTGAGATCGAGCGCCTGATAGAGACGCCAGACATTGGTTGTAAATAGTTTTGACGAACTGTTGCCGGTGCCGTCCGACAGCAACACAATGTTTTTCGACATGGATGCCCCCGCTCCCGAATGCCGTCAAACTTCCATGCTGGTCTGGAATTGTGAGCAGTACAAGGCACAATCCAAGCGAGAACCTGGCGCGGACCGCATCGGCGCAATAACAACTGATTGGTAACCCCGGATCGGCTAAGGTCGAAAGCGTGTCAGCGGCCCCGACGATTCTGGTGTTCGATTCTGGCCTTGGCGGCCTCACGGTGTTGCGTGAGATCGTCGCGGCGCGGCCCGATGCGCACTATGTCTACGTCGCGGACGATGCGTTCTTTCCCTATGGCCACCACAGCGAGGAGGCGATCGTCGCCCGGGTGGTGCCCCTGATCGGCGAGCTGATCGCCGCGTACGCTCCCGACCTTTTGGTGATCGCCTGCAACACCGCCTCTACGCTGGTGATGTCCCGGCTTCGCGAACGATACCAAATTCCCTTTGTCGGGACGGTGCCCGCGATCAAGCCCGCCTGCGCGCGTTCGAAAACCAAGCGCGTATCGGTACTCGGCACCAGGGGCACCGTCAGGCGCGAATACACCCGCGCCCTGATCAGCGATTTCGCGCAGGGCTGCGAGGTGACCCTGGTGGGTTCGCTGGAACTCGCTTCGCTGGCCGAAGCCGCGTTGAACGGCGCCGCGGTGGGCGATGCGGAGATTGTGGCGGAGCTCGCGCCCTGCTTTGTCGGCGATAGCGCCGATGGTTCGGCGCGCACCGACACCGTGGTGCTCGCCTGCACCCACTACCCGCTGCTGATGGACCGGCTGGTCAGGCTTGCGCCGTGGCCGGTCGACTGGATCGATCCTGCGCCGGCGATCGCGCGGCGGGTGGCCGATCTGCTCGGGCCGGCCGGCAGCGGCGTCGATCGCGCCGGCGCCGAAATGATTTTTACCTCGAACCGGCCGCACCGGCTGAGCCGGGCGTTGATGCCGTTTTTCGGCGGCCGCGTCCCGGCGTGAATCGAGCTTGATCTTTGCGGCGTGAGGCCGCGCTGCTAGCCTCGAACGATCGCCTTCGGCCGATAGGCCATCGCCAACGGAGCTTCGGATTTGACCTCCGCCCCGCCTGCCCCGCTTCATCGCCTGCGCCAGCAATGGCGGCAGGGCCTCCCTACCTTCGGCGCGATTGCGACCATCCCGAGCATTCAGACCGTGCAGATCATGGCGCGCTCCGGGCTCGACTGGATCATCGTCGATCTCGAGCACGGTCCGATCGACCTCGGCACCGCCCACGGCATGATCGTCGCGACGTCGGGCACGCCGTGCGTGCCGCTGGCACGGATTGCCGCCAACGAGCCCTGGCTCGCCAAGGCGCCGATGGATCTCGGGGCGCTGGGAATCAATTTTCCGATGATCTGCAGCGGGGCGGATGCCGAGAAAGCCGCGCGCAGCGTGCGCTATCCGCCGCGCGGCGACCGGCTGTGGGGACCGTTTCACGCCCCGTTCCGATGGGGCGTCTCGATGCCTGACTATATGGCGGCCGCGGACGAGGACATGGTCTGCATGATCACCATCGAGCATGTCGAGGCGGTCAAGCGCATCGACGAGATCATGGCAACGCCCGGCATCGACGTCGCAGTGATCGGACTTGGCGACCTCGCCACCAGCATCGGCAAAGCCGGCCAATTGGACCACCCCGAGGTGCTGGACCTGATGGCGCAGGCGGAGGCCGGCATCTTGAGGAGCGGCGTTCCGATCGGCGGCGCGGCGCGCACGCCGGAACAAGCCAACCGGATGATCGATCGCGGCTATGTCGCATTGGCGCTCGGCTTCGACTGGGCACTTTTCGCCCGCGGCATTGCGGCAAGCTTTGACGGAATCAAGCGCTGACGCCCGCGCCTCGGGCGAGCCCGGTCTTCGGCGACAAGCCGCTGAAACTCCTCGGATTTGTGTAGACCAAACCGGGCCGGGCCTTGCCGGCGCCGCAGTTCAACAACCATCTGGCGTCAGGCCAGCTAGGGAGACGTTGTCCTGTCTGAAATATAATTCATGTCAAATCACATACTTACATTGAGATGATCTCTACTATGCACAAATGGAGTTTCGTCGGGTCAGCGAACCACACATTTGGGGCGGTATGCCGGCGCCGCTTTCGGGCCATTGTGGGAAGCGGGCACAACTCCACTTCTGGATTTCGGGCAATAACTCCGCGTGTAGGCTTCGAGTCGATTTGTAAGAGGCAGAAGGCCGGCGCCCCATTGGCCATTCAACCAACACCTGTCAACACGCCGCAAGAGTGGCTGGAGCTATGCCGTCGTTACCGAGACGACGCCGAGGCACTGCGGATCGCAAGACGCCCGGACGGGGCGTGGCTGAACGCCGGGTTTTCGGTAGAATGCTGCCTCAAGGCGGCGATCATGAAAAAGGAACGCCTTAACGGCTGGCCCGCGCCTGACATAGCTCCGGAGCTTTGGACCCATGATCTGCGAGGACTTTTTAAGCGATTAGGCATTGAACCGACGAGGTTCGATCCTAACCATCCCGTGGCGCCCGCTCTCAAAATGGTGCTAGATTGGCGGAGACAGCACGGGTATTCGATCGGAAAACTTCCTTTAAAATTTGCAACTAATCTTTGCGAAGCGGCGTTCGGGTCAAACGGAGTAATCGAATGGATAGCCGACCTGTACCGACTGAACATATGACCGCCGGCCAAGAATACTTGGATGCGCTGGTCTCGCTCGGCCTAGTTCCGGCCTTTCTCGGCTGGGGCTGGGACCCGCTAGAAAAGGAGTGGATGTTGCTGCTTGTGACGTCCGTTGTGGATGCCGGCGGTCCTCTCGCCCTGAATAGGCTTTTGTTCCGCGCTTACGATGCCAAGGCTACGCCAAAACAAATTTCCCCGTTCATCGTTCGCATTTTCAGTCTGAACCTTGGCCAACGCTCCCTTAAGAGCGTCTACAGGAACCGGCTCGGCCAAATCGAGCCGCATTTTTGAGAAGAGGCCCTCCTTCTCATCGCTGCCCTTGGCGCGCGCGACCGTGAAT
>JBDTKD010000293.1:0-20546 GCA_039935515.1 Bradyrhizobium sp. | reverse complement strand
CAGGCGCGCATTGTCATCACCGGCGAACTGGCGATTGAAGACGTGCAGCGCTGGTACCGGCGGCTGACCATCTATGCCTTCACCTCGCGCAACGAAGGCTTTGGATTGACGCTGATCGAGGCGATGTCGGTGGGCGCGGCGCTGGTGGCCTCGCGCGCAGGTGCTGCCGAACTCGTGGTCGAAAACGGCGTGACCGGCGTGCTGACGCCGCCCGGCGATGTCGATGCGCTGGTCGCAGCGCTCGAACCGCTGATGGGCGATCCGGCGTCATGCACCGCGATGGGACGGCACGCCCGTGCGCGCGTGCTGGAAAAATTCAGCCTCGATGCAGAAGCGGGCCGGATTGCAGAAGTCTATCGCGTTCTGGTCTGACCCATCACATTCGCGACGAACGCGTCGAGATCGCCGCCTGCAAACAGGAAGCCCGGCAGCCCGGCGCCTTCCGCCGCCCCGATATCGGTGGCGCGGAACGGTGCGAACCGGCGCCGGTCATTTGCTCGCGGCCTCGCCCAGTACGCGCGCGGCGATCGCGACCACGTCGGACGCAGGAATGTCGCGCATGCAGCGGTGCTCATTCATGGTGCAGACCGGACGGTGGCACGGCTGGCACGGCACCGCCGTTTTGGTCTGCACGGTCGCGGCAAGGCCGTTCAGCGGCGCCCAAAGGTAGGGACTGGTGGGGCCGAAAATGCCCATGGTCGGCGTGCCGAGCGCCGCTGCGATATGCATCAGGCCGGAATCGTTGGAGATCGCGACCTTCGCGGCCGCCATCGCCAGGATGGCGTTGCGCAGGTCGGCGCCGGTAAGGTCGCGCACCCGCGCGCCGCCGCCGGCAACGATCTCTGCTGCCAGCGCCTTCTCGCCGGGGCCGCCGACCACCCAGACATCGAGGCCCTGCTCGGCAAGACGCCGTGCGGCTTCCGGGTAATAGGTCCAGCGCTTGGACGCGCCGACCGAACCCGGAGCCAGCGCGATCGCCGGACCCGTGCCCAGGCCATTCTGCTGCCGCCAGCGGCCGGCCTCCGCGGCGGGAACCTGAAGCTGCGGCACCGGCCATTGCGGCGGCAGCGGCGCCCCATCCGGCAGCGCCAGCGCGGCGTTCTTGTCAATGAAGCGGGGCAGCGCCTTCTCGCCCCAGCGCCAGCGGTTGAGCAGTCCGAATCGGGCTTCGCCGAAAAAGCCGACCCGCTCCGGAATGCCGGCCAGCGCCGGCGCGATGGCCGATTTCCAGGTGCGCGGCAGCACCAGCGCGGTGCCATAGTTCCGGGCTCGGAGGTCGCTCGCCAGGCCCCATTGCTTGGCCACGGCGAGGCGCGAGCGCGGCAAATCCCAGACGATGCCAGAGCGTATGCCGGGCATATAATCGACCAGTGGCGCGCATAGGGACGTTACCAGCAGGTCCACCGGCCGCTTTGGCCAGCGCTGCTTCAGCACCCGCACCACGGTGTGACCGCGCACGAAGTCACCGATCCACATATAGGGCACCACGAGAATCGGTCGGCTGTCATCCGGATCGTCGGCGTCTCCATATGGTGAATTATAATTCATTTATTCAATGTCTGGTCGTCCCGATCGATTCGCACCTGTCGGTAACCGCTCCCCGTCGAGAGGTAAAGCCGCCAGCCGTCCTCGCGATGCGTGGCGGCCCAAGTTGCCTGCCGGGCGGGACTGGGGCAAAGCTTCCATTGCGCAATCAGGGCAGGGACCGTCATGTTGCTGGTGACCGGAGGTGCCGGTTTTATCGGATCGAACGTCGTGGCCGCGCTCAATGAAGCGGGCCGCGCCGACGTCGTGGTTTGCGACCGGCTCGGCCATGACGGCAAATGGCGCAATCTCGCCAAGCGCCAGCTCGCCGATCTCGTTCCGCCGGCCGAATTGCTGAACTGGCTGGGCGGCCGCAGGCTGGACGCCATGATCCATCTCGGCGCCATTTCCGAGACCACCGCGACCGATGGCGATCTCGTCATCGAGACCAATTTCCGCCAGTCGATGCGGCTGCTCGACTGGTGCACGGTCCATGCGACCCCATTCATCTATGCCTCGTCGGCTGCGACCTATGGCGAAGGCGCGCAAGGCTTCCGGGACGACCCGTCACTGGCGGCGCTGAAGGCCTTGCGGCCGCTCAATCTGTACGGCTGGAGCAAGCATTTGTTCGACATGGCGGTTGCCGAGCGTGTGGCGAGCGGCGGGAAGCTGCCGCCGCAATGGGCGGGCCTGAAATTCTTCAACGTGTTCGGCCCCAACGAATACCACAAGGGTGCCATGATGAGCGTGCTCGCGCGCCGCTTCGACGACGTCAAGGCGGGCCGCGCGGTGCAGCTGTTCAGGTCGCACCGCGAGGGCATCGCCGACGGCGATCAGCGGCGCGATTTCATCCATGTCGACGATGCGGTCCGGGTGATGATGTGGCTGCTTGCGGCGCCATCGGTCAGCGGCCTCTTCAACGTCGGCACCGGGCGGGCCCGCAGCTTCAGGGATCTGATACTCGCCGCCTATGCCGCGCTCGGCACCGCTCCCAACATCGAGTATGTCGACATGCCCGAATCTATTCGCGGCAGTTACCAGTATTTCACCCAGAGCGATGTCGATCGGTTGCAGCGCGCCGGCTATAGTGGCGGCTTCACCGCGCTTGAGCCGGCGGTCGAGAGCTACGTCAAGGGTTTCCTCGATCGCGCCGACCGTTTCCGCTGACGGCAACAGACAACGAGAACAGATGTTCGATTTTGACGCCCTGTCGCCTGCAATTTCCCGCCAGATCGTGCTCTGCATCGGCGACCTCATGCTCGACGAATTCGTCTATGGCGAGGTGTCGCGGATTTCGCCGGAGGCTCCCGCACCGGTCATCGCCGTCCAGCGCAGCGAGACCGATATCGGCGGTGCCGGCAACGTCGCGCGCAATATCGCCGCCCTCGGCGCGCGCTGCATCCTGGTCGGACTGATCGGCGAGGATGATGCCGGCAAGGCCCTACAGGCCGGGCTAGTGCGGGAAAGCCTGATCGAATGCGTGCTGGTTTGCGATTCAACCCGGCCGACGACGCGAAAGGTACGCTTCGTGTCCGAGCATTTCTCCACCCACATGTTGCGCGCCGACTGGGAACTGGCGACGCCCGCTTCGGTCGATATCGAGCGGAGACTGATCGACGCCATCCTGCCGCTGCTGCCGCGCGCCGGCATCGTGCTGTTGTCCGACTATGCCAAGGGCACGTTGACGGCGCGCGTCATCCGCAACGTCATCGACGCCGCGCGCAAGCTCGGCAAGCCGGTCATCGTCGATCCCAAGAGCGCGAATCTCGCGATCTACCGCGGCGCGACGCTGCTCAAGCCCAATCGCAAGGAGTTCGCCGAGGCGACCCGCAGCCGCGCCGACACCGAAAGCAACATCGCCGAGGCGGCGCAGGAGATCATGCAGCTGGCGGATTGCGAAGCCGTGCTGGTGACGCAAAGCGAGCATGGCATGACGCTGGTGCGGCGTGGCGCTGAGGCCATTCATGTGCCAGGTCATCCGGTCAGGGTCCGCGACGTCTCCGGCGCGGGCGACACCGTCGCTGCGGTGCTCGCGGTCGCGGTGGCGGCAGGTGCCGATTGGGAAGGAGCGCTGCGGATCGCCAACGCCGCGGCGGCCGTCGCCGTCAGCAAGATCGGCGTCGCGGTGGTGACGCTGGCCGAATTGCGCCGCAAGATTTTGCCGCACGCATTCCTTGCGGCTGAAGAAAAGATCATCGCGGCGGGCGGTGAACTCGACGCCCAGCTTCGGGATTGGCGCAAGCAGGACCTGCGGATCGGATTTACCAATGGCTGTTTCGATATCCTGCATCCCGGCCATGTCAGATTGCTGACGGCGGCGCGAGCTACCTGCGACCGGTTGATCGTAGGGCTCAACAGCGATGCTTCGGTCAGGCGGCTGAAGGGCGAGGGCCGCCCCGTGCAGAGCGAGCACGCCCGCTCGGAGGTGCTGGCGGCGCTGGAGGCGGTCGATCTGGTGGTGTTGTTCGAGGAGGACACGCCGATCCAATTGATCACGCAGATCAGGCCCGACGTTCTGGTAAAGGGCGCCGACTACACCCGCGAGCAGGTGGTCGGCCACGAGGTCGTCGAAGCCTGTGGCGGCGAGGTGCGGCTGGTCGATATCCTGCCTGGCTTCAGCACGACGTCGCTGGTCGACCGCGCCCGCGGAGGCGGGCAGTGAACGTCGGTGCGATAACCTCCTCGGCAGATCCGGTGCTGCCGGTCTGGCGAGACCCGCAGGCCTGGGCCAGGACCGCGGATGTCGTCGCGGTTCTGATCGCGCTGGCGCTGCCATGGTCGACGTCGCTGGTCGGCATCTTCGTGGTGGTGTGGATGATCGCGGTGGTGCCGACGCTTGATCCAGGGGCGTTCACGGCGTCCCTGAAGCATCCGATCAGCGCCCTGCCGATCGCGCTGTTCGCGCTGGCGGTGGTCGGAACCCTGTGGTCGGACGCGCCATGGGGCGCGCGCCTCTATGCTATCAGTCCGACCGCCAAGCTGCTGGTGCTTCCGATCCTGCTCTACCACTACCAGCGTTCGACCCGCGGCATGTCGGTGCTGACAGCGTTTCTCATCTCCTGCGCGCTGCTGATGGCGGCGTCGTGGATCGTCGCCTTCGACCCCGGCCTTTCGCTCAAGCCGAAACTGGAAGCCGAACGTGGAATTTTCGTCAAGAACTATATCGACCAGAGCCAGGAATTTGCGCTCTGCGCGGTGGCGCTGGCCTATCCGATCGTCACCCTGCTGCGCACCCAACGGGTTGTTTCGGCATTGCTGCTGGCCGCCTTGGCGCTCAGCTTCGCCATCAACATGACCTTCGTCATTGTCTCGCGGACCGCGATCGTCACCATGCCGGTCCTGCTGGCGGTGTTCGCGCTGCTTCACCTGAAGCGGCGAAGCATCGTGATCATCGCGTGTCTCGCGGTGGTGTTCGCGGGGCTGGCATGGGTGGCATCGCCGCAGTTGCGCCGGACCACCGGAACTTTTATGCGGGATTACCGGCTATACAAAGAGCAGAACATCCCGACCTCGATCGGGCTGCGGCTCGAATTCTGGCAGAAATCGCTACGGTTCTTTGTCGAGGCGCCGCTGTTTGGACACGGTACCGGCTCGACGCGTGGCCTGTTCGAGCAGGCCGCCGTGGGTCACTCCGGCGATGCCAGCGCCGAGGTGATCGGCAACCCGCACAACCAGACCCTGAACGTCGCGATCCAGTGGGGCACGCTTGGAATCGTCGTGCTGTATGCAATGTGGCTGCTGCATCTGCTGTTGTTCCGTGGCGAAGGCCTGGTCGCGTGGATCGGACTGCTGGTCGTGGTGCAGAACATATTCACGTCGCTGTTCAATTCTCACATCTTCGATTTCCACGAAGGCTGGATGTATGTGCTGGGCGTCGGCGTCGCCGGCGGCATGGTGCTGGGAAAAAAACCACGCGAAGCGCCGCGTGAGGCGGGAGATTCCGCCCGATCATGACGGCTGGCATGCACGCGCAAGATGCGCTATCAGCAGCCTCACAACAGTCTTGCCCAGATATTGTCTGTTCCAGGTCAGCGACATGATGCGTCTTTCGAACCTGACCTCGCGCAACGCATTGATCGCGCTGCACGACGCGCTGGCGACCACGCTTGCGCTGTTCGTGAGCTTCTATCTGCGGTTCGAGGGCGGCGAGTATTTCTTCGACCGCATCCCGCTGCTGCTGCGCCTGCTGCCTTTCTTCATCGCCCTCAGCGTGGTCGTTTGCTACGTTTTCAACCTGACCACGACGAAATGGCGTTTCATCTCGCTGCCGGACGCGTTGAATATTCTGCGCGCCGCCACGGTGCTGACGCTCGCGCTTTTGGTGGTGGACTACATTTTTGTGGCACCCAACGTTCACGGCACGTTTTTTGTCGGCAGGATCGCCATCGTCCTGTTCTGGTTCCTCGAGGTGTCCTTCCTGAGCGCGCTGCGCTTTGCCTACCGCTATTTCCGCTACACGAGGGTGCGCCGCCACGCCCGGACCGATGGCGCGTCGCCGGCGCTGCTGATCGGCCGTGCCGCCGACGCCGAGATCCTGCTGCGCGGGATCGAAAGCGGCGCTGTCACGCGGCTGTGGCCGGTCGGTGTCCTGTCGCCGTCGATGGCCGATCGCGGCCAGTCGATCCGCAACATCCCGGTGCTGGGCGGCATCGACGACGTCGAGGATGTGATCCGTGATTTCGCACGGCGCGAAAAGCCGATCACGCGCGTGGTGATGACGCCCTCGGCGTTCGAGCCGGAGGCGCGCCCCGAGGCGGTGCTGATGCGGGCGCGCAAGCTCGGGCTGATCGTGAGCCGGCTGCCGTCGCTGGAAAGCGGGGATAGCCCGCGGCTGACCGCGGTCGCGGTCGAGGACCTGTTGCTGCGCTCCAGCGCCAGCATCGACTATGCGCGCCTCGAAGCCCTGGTGAACAACAAGGCTGTCATCGTCACCGGCGGCGGCGGTTCGATCGGCTCGGAGATATGCGACCGCGTCGCGACGTTCGGCGCCGCGCGGCTGCTGGTGATCGAAAATTCCGAGCCGGCGCTTTATGCCGTGATGGAAGCGATGGCCGCGCGCGATACCAGCGCCGTCATCGAGGGCCGGATTGCCGATATCCGGGACCGCGCGCGCATCCTGCGGCTGATGGCCGAGTTCAAGCCGGATATCGTGTTCCACGCGGCGGCGCTGAAGCACGTGCCGATCCTCGAACGCGACTGGAGCGAAGGTGTCAAGACCAACATTTTTGGCTCGGTGAATGTCGCCGATGCAGCATTGGCCGCGGGCGCCAAGGCGATGGTGATGATTTCGACCGACAAGGCGATCGAGCCGGTCTCGATGCTCGGTCTGACCAAGCGATTTGCCGAGATGTATTGCCAGGCGCTCGATCACGATCTGGCTGTTCAGTCCGGCGACGGAGCGCGGATGCGACTGATCTCCGTGCGGTTCGGCAACGTATTGGCCTCGAACGGATCGGTGGTGCCGAAATTCAAGGCCCAGATCGAGGCGGGCGGGCCGGTGACGGTGACCCATCCCGACATGGTCAGGTATTTCATGACCATCCGGGAAGCCTGCGATCTCGTGCTGACGGCTGCGACCCACGCGCTGACGACGGCGCGGGCGGATGTTTCGGTTTACGTGCTCAACATGGGACATCCGGTCAAGATCGTCGATCTGGCGGAGCGGATGATCCGTTTGTCCGGGCTCGAGCCGGGCCACGATATCGACATCGTGTTCACCGGCATGCGGCCGGGCGAACGGCTGAACGAGATCCTGTTTGCCTCGGAGGAGCCGGCCGTTGAGATCGGCGTGGCTGGCATCATGGCCGCCAAGCCCAACGAGCCGCCGATGCAGATGCTGCGCAAATGGATTGCGATGCTCGAGCAGGCCATTGCGCAGGACGATCGGGTCACCATCAGGGCCGTGCTCAAGGATGCGGTTCCCGAATTCGGTTCGACGGCTGCGTAATCCGACGCGCTGATGTGTCGAAAGCATTGAATGCAGAGCAGCGCAAAAATCGCCCTCGTCAGCCAGCACTACCCGCCGGATCCCAGCACCACCGCTGGTATCATGGCCGCGATCGCCAATCATCTGGCTGCGGAGGCGGCGGTGCTGGTGCTGTCGGGAACGCCCGGCTCCGCCTCCCATGAACCGATAAAACCGGGCCGGCCGGCCGTCATCGAAATCGGGAACCGGATTCCGCAAAAAGCCGCGCTGGTCAGGCGTGCGCTGGCAGAAAGCTTGTTCTCGTTGCGGGTGTTTGCGGCGCTGCTCGCGAGGTTGCGGCGCCACGACGTCGTGCTCACCGTGACCGCCCCTTTCATGCTGCCTTACGCGGTGGCGGCTGCCGCGCGGTTGAAGCGCGCCCGGTCGGTGCTGATCATGCACGACCTTTTCCCCGACGTCCTGGTCATGGCGGGCCTGCTGCGGCCGAGATCGATCCTCGCCAGGGCGATGCGTGGCGCCAACGCGCTGATGTTTCGCGCGCTCGATGCCGTCGTCATCATCGGGCGCGATACCGAGGCGCTGCTGATGCGCTACCGGGGAGTCACGCGCGACAAGATCTGCTTCATTCCGAATTGGGCCACGCTGGAGCCGGGGGTAAGGCCGATCGAACCCGACAATCCGTACCGCCGCCTGCATGCGGCCCGCTTCAAGGTCGGCCTTTCCGGCAATCTGGGTTTTACCCACGATCCCGATATCGTGTTCAGCGCAGCGCAATTGCTGCGGGACGATCCGGAAATCCATTTCCTGCTGTCGGGGTGGGGGATCGGCTTCGATCGGCTCAGGGAATTGCAGTCGAACGCCGGTCTGCCCAACGTGACGCTGGTCGAGCGCGTGCCTGAGGAAAGTCTCGAGGCGTTTCTTGCCGCGGCGAATGTCTGGCTCATTCCCTATCGCCGGGATTTCGCCGGCGTGTCGGTGCCGAGCCGGTTCTACAATCTGCTGGCGATCGGCCGGCCGGTCATCCTGGTGTCGGAGGCCAACGCCGAGGCGGCACTGATCGTCAGCGAGCATGACCTTGGATGGGTGGTCGAGCCGAGCGATCCGGACCAGCTCGCGCAAACCATACGGCTGGCGGCCATGCGCGAGGATTCCGCGAGGGCGGAGCGGGCGGCCGTCATCGCGCAGCAATTCAACTTCGCGGCCGCCATGGCGGGTTACTCAGGATTGATTGCAAGGCTGCTGCGCCAGCGCTGACCTTACGAAGCGCGGCGCTGCGAAAATCGGTACATCAGCAGCGCCGTCGCAACACTCCCGGCGAGCAGAAGCACGATCTTGATTGCGGCCGACGTGGCCATGATCGATCCGACCGCGAGCGCCGCCAACAGGATGTTGAGCGCAAACACCTCGCCGACCACGCGCCATACCGTAAAGCCGTTGTCGGTCGCGCGCTGATAGAAATGCGAACGATGGGCCGCCCAGAACGGCTCGCGCCTTGCCAGCCGCCGCAGCAGGGTCACCGTGGCGTCGAGCAGGTAATACAGCGGCAGCAGCAGCGCTGCGGCGAATTGCTGCCGGTAGGCGAGCTGCAGCAGGCACCAGCCGAGCAGCAGGCCGATCGGCAGGCTGCCGACGTCGCCAAGAAAAACCCTGGCAATGGGGCGGTTGAACGGCGCAAACCCCAGCATCGCGCCACAGAGCGCCGCAGCTAGAAGGGTTGCCGAGGCGGGAAATTGGCCGAGCAGGCCGAGCATCGCCAGCGCCGCCGTAATCGGCACCACCTCGGCCACCGTCATCCAGTCAAGCCCGTCCATGAAGTTGACGAGATTGACAAACCAAAGCCCGGCCAGCAGCAGGATGCCGCGCTCGACCCATAGCGGGCAGGCCGGAACGATCCGCAGTTCGCCGGATGCCGCGAGCAGGATTGCAGCGACGGCGGCAGCCTGCAGCAGCAGCCGCGGCAGCACGTCGATGGACTTGACGTCGTCGGCGAAGCCGACCATGGCCATGAACAGCGCGGCCCCGAAAACCGCGAGCGGGATCTTCAATTCGGCCGCGCCGCCCCAGACCACGACGCCGCAGGACACCACGAGCGTTGCCGCAATCACCGCAATGCCCGCGCCCTGCGGGGTGGGGATGCGGTGCGAGGACCGCGCATTCGGCCTGGCGAGCGCGTGCCGCAGCAGCATCGGTCGAATCGCCCAAATGAGGGCGGCCGAAACCATCGCTGCGGTGGGGATGGCGAAAAGCGCCGGGATCGATCCGGAAATGTTCATTCTACCAGTGTGGCCTCGGGAACCTGGATCGGTGCTGCGCCCTGTGCGGCCTTTTCGGCGCTGAAAATCCACACCAGGCCGCCGATCGCGCCGACGATGAAGGACACCGCACCAAACAACAGCGAGACCTTTACGCCCTCATTTGTCATCAACCCGGCATATCCGAAGGCCAGCCCCATCGTGGCTTCGCGGACGCCCCAGCCGGCAATCGAGATCGGCAGCATGGTGATCAGCATCACCGGCGGAACAAGCTGGAAAACCTGACCGAACAACACCGGGGCTGCGATCGATTGCACCACGCACCAGGCGATGACGACGGCGAGGACATGAACCAGGATCGAGAATACCGCAATTTTCGGCCCATGCGCGCGGCTGAAAATCACCCGGTTGGCGATCACCGCGCAGGCATAGAGATGATGCGTCCCCCACCAGTGCTTGAGCCACGGCCAGCGCAGCCAGCCAAGCGCGAGAAACCCCAACCCGCCGGTGAGCGCCGCGAAATCGATCAACAGCAGCGCCGAGCGTCCGTCGGGATCGCGGATCAGATTGTAGCTCCACGGCAGGCTCGCAACGATGATGATCGCGAGCGCGATCAGGCCGACGGCGCGGTCGACGAAAATGGAATAGGTCGCCGCGCGCCAGCCGGCGCCGCCACGCGCCACCAGCCAGAGCCGAACCGCGTCGCCGCCGATCGAGGATGGCAACGTCTGGTTGAAGAACGTTCCAATCAGATTGAAACGCATCGCTTGCTTCGTGGTCAGCGCCGCGGCGCATTCCGCGCTGATCTCGCGCCAGCGCAGCGCGCCGAGCAGGATTTGAAGAAAGGTCACGGCGATCGCAAGCCCGATCCAGCCCAGGCTTGCAATATCGATACGCGCGGCGAGGTCCGACAGGTTGACCTTGCGCAGCGAAAAATAAAGCAGGGCTGCGGAGATCAGTATTTTCAGCGTCGAAAACAGGATCCGGCGCATCGCGCTAGCCAGGTTTGAGAAGGGTGTCAAAACAGCGCAACTCGACACCGTGCGCCGAACTTCGCTGCCTTGGTATGGTTTTAATGCCGATCTGGCAATAGCCGGGCAAACGGGTTATTGCGACACCCTCGATACGGCGGCTAAACAGGTGCTGGACCGTTGCGGCGGAGTCCCGCCGCAAGCCTCTGGGGATACGATGTCGGATCAAGCAATATTGGTCACGGGGGCGGCGGGCTTTATCGGCTTCCACACCGCGCGCCAGTTGCTCGCTGAAGGCCGCGACGTCGTCGGCCTCGACAGTCTCAACGGCTATTACGATCCGGCGTTGAAGCAGGCCCGGCTGCAGATCCTGCGCCAACATCCGCACTTCACCTTCGTGCAAACCGACCTCGCGGATCGTCCGGCGATCGCTTCGCTGTTTGCAAGCCATCGCTTTGAGGTGGTCGTGCACCTTGCGGCTCAGGCCGGGGTGCGTCATTCGATCGATCACCCCCAAGCCTATGTCGATGCCAATCTCGAAGGCTTTGCCAATGTCCTGGAAGGATGCCGGCACAATCAATGCCGTCATCTGGTGTATGCATCGTCATCGTCGGTCTATGGCGCCAACAGCAAGGTGCCATTTTCGGTCGACGACAAGGCGGATCATCCCGTCAGTTTCTACGCCGCGACCAAGAAGGCCAACGAACTGATGGCGTATTCCTACAGCCATCTCTACCGTCTTCCGGTCACCGGACTTCGGTTCTTTACCATTTATGGGCCATGGGGTCGGCCCGATATGGCGATTTTCCTGTTTACCAAGGCGATCCTCGAAGGTACGCCGATCAAGCTTTTTAACCATGGCAAGATGCGCCGCGATTTCACCCATATCGATGACGTTTCGCGTGTAGTATCCCGCGTTGTCGATCGAATTCCCGGCAACGCCGATCGCGCCGGCGGCGCGCCGGCGCGGGTCTACAATGTCGGTAACCAGCACCCCGAACAGCTGATGCATGTGGTGGCACTTCTGGAACAGGAGTTGGGCCGCGAGGCCATCAAGGAGATGTTGCCGATGCAGCCCGGGGATGTCGCCGAGACGTTCGCCGATGTCGGGGACTTGATGCGCGACACGGGCTTTCGGCCCGATACCCCGATAGCGGATGGTATTCGCGATTTTGTCGCGTGGTATCGCGGCCATTACAGGATTTGAGGCGCGGATGGACGGACGTATTGTTCCCCTGATCATGTGCGGCGGCGCCGGAACGCGGCTGTGGCCGGCCTCGCGCGCGGTGCATCCAAAGCAGTTCTTGCCGCTGTTCGGGGTGCGTTCGACATTTCAGGATACCATGCTGCGGGTGTCGGACGCCTCGTTGTTCGAGCGTCCGATCGTCATCACCAATACTGCCTATCGCTTCATGGTGACCGAGCAACTGGCCGAGATCGGGCTCGAGGCCGACGTTCTGCTCGAGCCGATGCGACGGGATTCCGGTCCAGCCATTGCGGCGGGTGCGGCCTTTGCGCAGATACGCGACAAGGATGCCGTCGTGCTGGCGCTCGCCGCCGACCATGTCGTCGGCGACACCGCAGCCTTTGCGGCCGCCTGCCGGCAGGGGCTGGTCGCAGCCGATGCCGGGCGCATCGTGACCTTTGGCATCAAGCCCGAGCGCGCCGCCACCGAATACGGCTATATCAGCTCCGGCGACATCATTTCGGGCGAAGTTCGTTCGGTGGCGAAGTTCGTCGAGAAACCCGATCCGGCAACCGCGGCCGGATATATCAAATCCGGCTACCTCTGGAACAGCGGCAACTTCATGTTTCGCGCCTCCGTTCTGCTCGACGAATACCTCAGCGTCGACGCGGCGAGCGTCCAGGCCGTGACCGATGCGGTGACCAAGGCCGGACGCGACCTCGGATTCGTCACGCTCGAGCCCGCCGCGTTCGGATCGGCGAAGGCCATCTCGATCGACTATGCGGTGATGGAAAAGACCGCGCGCGCCGCGGTGCTGCCGGTGGCCTGCGGCTGGTCCGATGTCGGCTCGTGGCATGCGGTGTGGGAACTGTCGGACAAGGACACCGAGGGCAATGCCGCGCGTGGCGCTGCCGTGTTCGAGGACTCGCGCAACTGCAATGTATCGACTGACAGGGCGCTGGTGGCGCTGGAAGGGGTCGACGATCTGGTGGTGGTGGCCACCCAGGATGCTGTGCTGGTGTCCCGCCAGAAAGACGCCAATGGATTGAAGCGGCTGGTGGCGCGACTGAGGACCGCAGCGCCGCAGGTCACCGAGGATCATCTCAAGGTGCATCGCCCCTGGGGTGCCTATCAATCGGTCGACAATGGCGAACGCCACCAGGTCAAGCGCATCACGGTGAAGCCGGGCGGCCGGCTCTCGCTGCAGAAGCACCATCATCGCTCCGAGCACTGGATTGTGGTGCGCGGCGCGGCGCTGGTAACGGTCAACGAACTGGTCAAGGTCGTGCACGAAAACGAATCGATCTACATCCCGATCGGCGCGACCCATCGCCTGGAAAACCCTGGCAAGATTCCGCTCGAATTGATCGAAGTCCAGACCGGAAGCTACCTTGGCGAGGACGATATCATCCGAATCGAGGACGATTATCGCCGATCCTGATCGACCGCTGCGAATCACCAGGGCGCGTGCCGAATCGTTCTGGCCTTGTTCGCGTGCCAATCGTCGGCGAATCCGTGTAATCTTTTGAATCAAAACGTGTCCGGGATCTTGGCTCGGCATTCGCCACATTTGTCACGACGTGCTAGGAGGACCACCGGGGTACTCAAGCAGGGATGACCGAGGTTGACGATATGATTTCCAAAGGGGACGCAGCGAGCGCGAAGGCTGAGGCGAGACGTTCGCTTCGCGTCGGCGTCATCGGGGCGGGCGTCATGGGCAGCAACCATGCCCGCGTGCTGGCCGGCTTGCCGGACACGACGCTGGTCGGGGTTGTCGATCCGTTGCCGGCGCATCGGGCGCGTGCCACGGAAATGACGGGATGCCACACCTTTGCAACCCTGGAGGAATTGATCGCGGAAGGCGTCGATGCCGTGACCATCGCCGCACCCACGCACCTGCATCACGAGATCGCGCTCGCCGGCATCGCGCATGGCATCCACGTCCTGGTGGAAAAGCCGATCGCGTCCTCGGTCGAGGAAGGACGCGACATCGTCTCGGCGGCTCGCCGCGCCGGCGTGACCTTGATGGTCGGCCACGTCGAACGTTTCAACCCGGCGGTCGCCGCCATCAAGCAGGCGATCTCCGGCGAAGACATCCTTTCGATCGCGATCACGCGCGTCGGACCGTTTCCGCCGCGAATGTCGAACGTCGGCGTGGTGATCGATCTTGCGGTGCATGACATCGATCTGATCCGCTGGTTCACCGAATCCGATATTGTGGAGGTGCAGCCGCAGCTCTCCAGCGCCGTTGCCGAGCGCGAGGATATCGCGCTCTTGCAGTTCCGCACGGCCTCCGGCGTGCTTGCGCACATCAACACCAACTGGCTGACGCCGTTCAAGGCCCGCAACGTCACCGTCGCCACCCGCGGCAAGTATGTCATGGGCGATCTGCTGACCCGCCAGGTGACCGAATGCTTCGGCTTCAAGCCGGACGGCAGCTACTCGATGCGCCATCTCCCGGTCGGCCACGACGAGCCGCTGCGCGCCGAATTGATCGCGTTCCTCGATGCCGTCCGGGCCGGCGGCGTCAGCGCCGTGACCGGCGAGGAGGGGGTGGCCAGCCTGGAAATCGCGATCCGCTGCCTGGAAACTCCGGCGAGGCCCGCCGCGGCATCGCCGGCCCGCAAGGGCCCGCGGCGCGTCGTCGGCTAGACCCGTTCCTTGAATTTCCCGTAAGGCGCCATGAACCAGCATATGCCGCTCGAACCCGTGCCCTTCATCGATATCGGCGCCCAGCGCCGTCGGCTCGGCAAATCCATCGACGAGGCCGTCGGGCGGGTGCTCGCCCATTGCCAGTTCATCAACGGTCCGGAAGTGACCCGGCTCGAGGCCGATCTCGCTGATTTCAGCGGCGCCAAGCATGTCGTGAGCTGCGCCAGCGGCACCGACGCGCTGTTGATGGTGCTGATGGCCAGGGGCATCGGCGCGGGCGACGCGGTGTTCTGCCCGTCCTTTACGTTTTGTGCGACCGGGGAGGCGGTGGCGTTGACCGGCGCGACACCGGTTTTCGTCGATGTCGATGAAGCGACGTTCAACATGGACGCGGCTTCGCTGAAGCGCGGGATTGCGACCGCGACCCGCGCCGGCCTCAAGCCGCGGGCCGTCATTCCGGTCGATCTGTTCGGCCAGAGCGCCGACCATGACGGTATCGGCGAGATTGCCGATGCCGAAGCCATGTTTGTGCTCGATGACGCGGCGCAAGGTTTCGGCGCAAGCTACAAGGGCCGGCGTCTCGGCACCTTCGGCCTTGCCACCGCAACCAGTTTTTTTCCGGCCAAGCCGCTCGGCTGCTTCGGCGACGGCGGAGCGATCTTCACCGACGATGCCGAACTGGCGCAGACGCTGCGCAGCATCCGCGTCCACGGCCAAGGCTCGGACAAGTACGACAATGTTCGTCTCGGGCTGACCGGGCGGCTCGACACCCTGCAGGCCGCCGTGCTGATCGAGAAACTGAAGATCTTCGAGGACGAGATCGCCGCACGCGACAAGGTCGCGGACCGCTATGCGCGAGGCCTCGGCAACATGGTCGGCGTCCCGCGGCTTGCCGGCGGCAGCAGCTCGGTCTGGGCGCAATACACCATCCGGCTGCCCAACGGCGTCGATCGCGACGGCTTCGCGGCGGCCTTGAAGTCGCAGGGCATTCCGACCGCGATCTATTATCCGAAATCGATGCACCAGCAGACCGCTTATCGGGATTTCCCGGTCGCCGATGGCGGGTTGCCGGCGAGCGAGCGGCTGTCCCGCGATGTCATCAGCCTGCCGATACACGCCTATCTCGACGAGCCGACGCAGCAGCGGATCATTGCCACCGTGCGCGGCGCGCTCGGGGCGTAATTCGCAGAAAGTGCGATCGGGACCCGATTCGGCCGGCACGGACGGTATTCGACGAGTGCCGCGCGACAGTGGTCAAGATGATTTCGCCGTTTTGAAGCGCCGCCGCATGCTATAGAAGCCGCTGATGCTCGGTCGTATTTTCACCGTCGGCGGCTATACGTTCCTTTCGCGGCTGACCGGCTTCGCGCGCGACATCATGCTGGCCGCGATTCTGGGCGCCGGGCCGGTCGCGGACGCATTTTTCGTGGCATTCCGGCTGCCCAATCATTTCCGTGCGATTTTTGCCGAAGGCGCATTCAATGCGTCGTTCGTGCCGGCCTATGCCCATGTCCAGGGCAACGGCGGCGAGACCTCGGCGCGATTGTTCGCCGACCGCATCTTCACCCTGCTTTTTCTGTCGCAGGTGGTGCTGCTGGTGGCGGCCTGGCTGTTCATGCCACAAGCCATGAGCGTCCTGGCGCCGGGCTTTACCGATGAGCCCGAACAGCGCCGGCTTGCGATCGAGCTCACGCGCATCACCTTTCCCTACCTCCTGCTGATCACGCTGGTGACGCTGTATGGCGGCATGCTCAACGTGATGCACCGCTTTGCCAGTGCGGCAGCGGCGTCGATTTTTCTCAATATCTCGATGATGGCAACGCTGGCGCTGGCCGCCTTCTTCCCGACCGCCGGTCACGCCGCGGCATGGGGCGTGCTGATCTCGGGTTTCCTGCAATATTTCCTGCTCGCCGGCGATCTCGCCCGCCATGGCGGCCTGCCGCGGTTTGCGCCGTTGCGGCTTGATGACGACGTCCGCGCCTTCTTCCGTGCGATCGGCCCGGCGACGCTGGGCTCGATGGGCACGCAGGTCGCGATGTTCGCCGATACCATTATCGCCACCTTCCTGCCGGCCGGCGCGCTGTCGGCGCTGTATTACGCCGAGCGGCTCTATCAGCTGCCGATCGGCGTGATCGGCATCGCCATCGGCACCGTGCTGCTGCCGGAAATGTCACGGCGGATCACCGCGGGCGATGCGGGCGGCGCGGCGGCATCGCAGCGTCGCGCCTTTGAGTTCACCCTGCTGGCGACCGTGCCGTTTGTCGCCGCCTTCCTCACCGTGCCCGATGTCATCATGCGCGCCATGTTCGCACGCGGCGCCTTTACCAAGGGCGACGCCGCCGCCGCCGCCGTGACGCTCGCGGCCTATGCGGTCGGCCTCATTCCATTCGTGACGATCCGCAGTGCGGTCGCGGCGTTCTACGCCCGCAAGGATACGGCGACGCCGGTCAAGGCATCGCTGACCGGGCTTGCCGTCAACGTGCTCCTGAAGGTCGTGCTGATGGGGTCGCTGGCCCAGGTCGGGCTCGCGCTCGCCACCGCCACCGGCGCCTGGATCAATCTTTTGCTGGTGGTGGGTTTTTCGGTACGTTCCGGCTATCTCGATCTCGATCGCGCGCTGCTGCGATCGCTGGGCAAGTTCGCGGTGTCGGGCGTCGTGCTCGCCGCCGCGCTGTGGTTTGCGGCAAGGCTCGCGGCGGCGCAGTTTGCGCATCTCGGCGCGCTGCGCGACGAGGCCGCGCTGCTGGTGCTGATTATCGTCGGCGCGATCGTGTACGCCGGATCGATCCTGTTGCTGTTCAGCAGGGGTTGGCTGAGGTCGCTGCTGCGCAGTTAAACCCTTTGCGCTCCGGCGCGATCCGCTGCAAGATGGCGCGAAAATCCAAACCGCAATTGGAGATATGATGGCTCCCATCAAGTTCGGCGTTGGCCAAAGCGTCCTCCGCAAGGAAGACGACGCGCTCATTCGCGGCAAGGGCCGCTATACCGACGATCACGCGCCGTCGGCCGCGATGCATGCGCTGGTGCTGCGCTCGCCGCATGCCCACGCGAAATTCACCATCGATGCGGCGCGCGCGCGGGGCCTGCCGGGCGTGGCTGCGATCCTGACCCCCGATGACGTCAAGGATCTCGGCGGTCTTCCGTGCCTGTTCAACCTCGAAGTCGACCCGTTCACCGGCCCACCATATCCGATCCTCGCCCAGGGCGAGGTGCGCCATGTCGGCGATGCCGTTGCGTTTGTCGTCGCTGAAACCGTCGATCTGGCGCGCGACGCGATCGAGGCCATCGCGGTCGAATGGACGCCGCTGCCGGCGGTGATCGGCGTCGTCAACGCGGTGAAGAAGGGCGCGCCGCAGGTGTGGCCGGATCAACCCGGCAATGTGTTGTTCGATGTCCCGATCGGCGACCGCGAGGCTACCGAAGCCGCGTTCGCCAAGGCGCATGCGGTGGCCAAGATATCGATCGTCAATCCGCGTGTCGTCACCAATTTCATGGAGCCGCGCGCGGCGGTCGGCGAATATGACGCGAAGCGGGATCACCTGACGCTCACCATCGGCAGCCAGGGAAGCCATCGGCTGCGCGACATCCTGTGCCAGAACATCCTGAACATGCCGGTCGAAAACATGCGGGTGATATGCCCGGATGTCGGCGGCGGCTTCGGCACCAAGCTTTTCCCCTATCGCGAATATGCGCTGGTCGCGGTTGCCGCGCGCAAGCTGCGCAAGACGGTGAAGTGGACCGCCGACCGTGCCGACCACTTCATGGGTGATGCGCAAGGCCGCGACAATGTCACCAGGGCCCGGATGGCGCTCGCCGAAGACGGCAGATTCCTGGCGATGGATGTCGACCTGATGGGCGACATGGGCGCCTATCTGTCGACCTTTGGACCCTATATTCCTCATGGCGGCGCCGGCATGCTGCCGGGCCTCTACGACATCCAGACCTTCCATTGTCGGGTACGCACGGTGTTCACCAACACCGTACCGGTCGATGCCTATCGCGGCGCCGGGCGTCCCGAGGCGGCTTACGTGGTCGAGCGCCTGGTCGATGCGGCCGCGCGCAAGCTCGGAATGACGCCGGATGCGGTCCGGCGCAGGAATTTCATCGCGCCGCGGGCAATGCCCTACAAGACTGCGACCGGCAAGGTCTACGATTCCGGCGATTTCACCGCGCATATGAAGCGGGCGATGGAAATCGCCGACTGGAAGGACTTCCCCAAGCGCGCCAGGGCCGCGAAGAAGCAGGGCCTGGTGCGCGGCATCGGCATGTCCAGCTATGTCGAGGTCTGCGGTACGATGGGCGAGGAGACCGCCAATGTGCGGCTCGATCCCAATGGCGACGTCACCATCCTGATTGGCACCCAGTCGAGCGGGCAGGGACACCAGACCGCTTACGCCCAGCTAGTCGCCGAACAGTTCGGGCTGGCGCCCGAACGCGTTCACATCTTCCAGGGCGACACCGACCAGGTCGCGACCGGCCTTGGCACCGGCGGCTCGGCTTCCATTCCGACCGGCGGCGTCAGCGTCGAGCGGGCAACCCGGGAACTCGGCACCAAGCTGAAGGAGATTGCGGCGGAAGCGCTGGAAACCAGCGCCGGCGACCTCGAGATCGATGATGGTACCGTGCGGATCGCCGGCACCGATCGCGCGATTTCCTTTGCCGAACTCGCAAATCGCCCCGGCGTCGATCCCTCGAAGCTGAACGCCAGCGCGACGTTCACGAGCGCGGACGGCACCTATCCCAATGGGACGCATATCGCCGAGGTCGAAATCGACCCCGCCACCGGCATCACCCGGATCGTGAATTACGTCATCGTCGACGATTTCGGAGCGACGCTCAATCCGCTGCTGCTGGCTGGCCAGATTCATGGCGGCACGATGCAGGGGATCGGCCAGGCCCTGATGGAGCAGGCGGTTTACGACCCGAAGGACGGCCAACTCGTCACCGGTACCTTCATGGACTATGCATTGCCGCGCGCGGCCGATGGTCCGTCGTTCACGTTCGAGACCCATAACGTGCCGTGCAAGACCAATCCGCTGGGCGTGAAGGGCGCGGGCGAGGCCGGCGCGATCGGCTCCTGCGCGGCGGTCGTCAATGCCATCATCGAGGGGCTGTGGCGCGAATATAAAATCGATCATATCGACATGCCGGCGACGGCGGAGCGGGTCTGGATCGCGATCCGCGAGCACCAGCGCCGGCACAGCCTGTAATGTCCTCCGGATGGAATGAAACGCGATTGGCGGTGTTGCAACCCTAGTCGCGGATCGCTTGCAGCATCCGCTCCAGAAACTGGAGAGCCCGGAATGATGATGAGAACTGTCGTGGTGGCCGGAACGCTGTTGCTCGGTATCGGGGCCGTGGTGGCGCAACAGAACATGGTCAAGGAAGCGCAGACCACGATGAAGGGAAATGGCAAGAACGCCGGCGCGCTGGTGGCGATGGTCAAGGGCGAAAAGCCCTATGATCAGGCCGCCGTCGATGCGGCGCTCGCCCAGTTCGACCATACCGCCAAGAAACTTCCGACGCTGTTTCCCGAAAGCGTCAAGGGTCTCAAGACCGGCGGCGACTACAACACCTCACCGAAGATCTGGGAAGACAAGGCCGGCTTCGAGGCGCATATCACAAACTTTGCCAAGGTCGTGAGCGAAGCCAAGGGCCAGATCAAGGACCTCGACACGCTGAAGACGACATTGTCCGTCATCGGCAAGCAATGCGGCAATTGCCACGAGACCTATCGCGTCAAGAAAGGCTGACCTCGGCCTCATCACAGAGAAGGGGTGGACGCCCTGTGCGTCCGCCCCTTTCAACTGTGTCCTGCGAGAAGCCTTACTTCATCACCTGACCGCGAATTTCACCGCCCGGATTGGCCGCGGTATGGATGTTGACGTAGTACTTGCCGGCCTCGAGGTCGGCGGCCTGGGCATCGGTCAGCGTGGCGCTGCCTTCGACGGGGCTCGTGCTGGCACTGGGGATCGCGACGGCGACACCGGCGTTCTTGCCGGGCTCGGCCGGACCGTGGAAATGCGCCGCAGTGA
>JBDTKD010000292.1:0-12261 GCA_039935515.1 Bradyrhizobium sp. | reverse complement strand
CCGGCCTCGGCCTTCATTATAACGATACGCAGGACCCTGTATCGGCCTGGTTCACGATTCTCCTGATCGACGTCTGGCACTGGACGCCGCTCGTCATCCTCTTGAGTTACGCCGGATTGCGCGCGATTCCCGACGCGTTTTATCAGGCGGCGCGCATTGATGCCGCCAGCCGCTGGTCGGTCTTTCTCAATATCGAATTGCCGAAGCTGCAGCGCGTGCTCGTTATCGCGATCCTGCTACGCTTCATGCAGAGCTTCATGATCTACACCGAGCCCTTTGTCGTGACCGGCGGCGGCCCGGGCAACGCGACCACGTTCCTGTCGATCGACCTGGTCAAGATCGCGTTCGGACAAGTCGACCTCGGCAATGCGGCGGCGATGTCGCTCGTCTACTACCTCATCACGATCACCCTGTGCTGGATCTTCTTCACTGCGATGACCCAGCTAGGTATGTTGAAGGAGGCCTGAGATGAATCGCGGCATTCTCCCGAAACTTGGCCTTTTGGTCTACCTTGTCTGTTTGTTGCTGCCGATCTACTGGCTCATCAACATGAGCTTGCGGACCAACGAAGACATTATGTCGGGCCTTGTGATTTGGCCGCGACACCCGTCGCTGGTGAAATACATCTTCATTCTTCACGATCCGACCTGGGTGCATGGATTTCTGGTGTCGCTGACCTACGTCGCGATCAACACGGTGATCTCCGTAACGGTAGCGCTGCCGGCGGCTTATGCCTTCAGCCGCTATCGCTTCATCGGCGACAAGCACCTGTTCTTCTGGCTGCTCACCAACCTGATGGCGCCCACCGCCGTATTCGCGCTGCCGTTCTTCAATCTCTACTACGCGGTCGGTCTGTTCGACACGGTGTGGGCCGTCGCGCTCGCGCATTGCCTGTTCAACGTTCCGCTCGCGGTTTGGATTCTCGAAGGGTTCATCAGTGGCGTGCCGCGCGAAATCGATGAGACCGCTGCGATCGACGGCTATTCGTTCTTTCATTTCTTCGTGCGCATCTTCCTGCCGCTGATCGCCAATGGCGTCGGCGTCACGGCGTTCTTCTGCTTCATGTTCTCGTGGGTCGAGCAACTGCTCGCCACCACGCTGACCGCGACCAATGCGCTGCCGTTCGCCGCGGTTATGTCGCGCACCTATTCGGCCTCCGGAATGGACTGGTCGCTGCTCGCTGCCGCAGGCGTGCTGACCATGTTTCCGGGCGCCCTCGTCATCTGGTTCGTACGTAACCACATAGCCAAGGGCTTCGCCCTCGGCCGCGTTTAGGAGGCAGACATGTTCGCGTGGATGGCCTGGACGTTGCAGACGGCGATCTTCTTCGCCTTCATCGCGCTGTCGCTCGTCATTCTGACCTTGCTCGCGATCTACCGGCCGGAGACGCCGCGCAAAGGCATTCTCGGGTTTCCGACGACGCGGGGCGACCGCTTCTTCGTCTCGCTGCTCGGTTCCGCGTTCATTTTCATCCTGTGGATCCGACTCGGCGGCGGAGAGCTCTGGTACGCGCTCGCGATCTGTATTCCGTTCGCCGTCGCCATGTTTCGTTTTGCGTAACTGCAACTGCCTCGCGCGTTGTGTGCGGGGTTAAAACGAGGGAGGAAAGGCAAGATGGATATCAAACGTCGTGACGTTCTGAAGGGTGCAGGCACGGTCGCAGCAGCGGCCGCAGTCGGAGCGCCAGCGTTGCTCACGCCAACCGTGAGCTATGCGCAACAGGTCGATGCCGCCAAGAAGTGGATCGACAACGAGTTTCAACCGTCGACGCTGAGCAAGGATCAGCAGATGGCTGAGATGGAATGGTTCATCAAGGCGTCGGCGCCCTTCAAGGGGATGCAGGTCAGCACGGCTTCGGAAATTCTCGGCATTCACGAGTACGAGTCGAAGACGCTGACCAAGGCATTTGCCGAGATTACCGGCATTAAAGTCAACCACGAGATGATGGATGAAGGCTTGATCGTCGACAAAATCTCGACGGAAATTCAATCCGGAAAGCCGATCTACGACTTCTGGATGAATGACTCGGACTTCATCGGCACCCATCCTCGTTATAACGACATCATCGGTGGCTCGTTGACCGACTTCATGGCGGGCGAAGGCAAGGATATCACCAATCCAAACCTCGACCTCGCCGACTTCATCGGGCTTTCGTTTGCGACATTTACCGATGGCAAGTTGTATCAGCTGCCCGACCAGCAGTTCGCCAACCTCTATTGGTTCCGGTACGACTGGTTCAAGCGCCCCGAACTCAAGACCGCATTCAAGAACAAGTTCGGCTACGAGCTCGGTGTTCCCGTCAACTGGTCTGCCTATGAAGACATCGCCGACTTCTTTAGCAACACGGTGAAGGAAATCGACGGCCAGCGGGTCTATGGCCACATGGATTATGGCAAGAAGGATCCGTCGCTCGGCTGGCGATTCACCGACGCCTGGTTGTCGATGGCCGGCAACGGCGACAAGGGCCTGCCGAACGGCAAACCGGTCGACGAGTGGGGCATCCGCGCGGAGGAGGGCATTCCGCGCGGCTCCTCAATCACGCGCGGCGGCGACGCCAACGGACCGGCCGCGGTGTACGCGCTCACCAAGTTTGTCGAGTGGCTCAAGATGTATGCGCCGCCGGAAGCCGCGGGGATGGACTTCCTCGAGGCTGGAGCAGTCCCGGGACAAGGGCATATCGCCCAGCAGATCTTCTGGTATAGCGCGTTCACAGCGGCGCTCTCAAAACCCGAGCTGCCGGTGATGAACTCGGATGGCACGCCAAAGTGGCGAATGGCACCGAGCCCGCACGGGGCGTACTGGAAAGAGGGTATGAAGCTGGGCTATCAAGACGTCGGCTGCTGGACGCTCTTGAAATATGCCAAGTTGGAGAATGTGAAAGCGGGGTGGCTCTACTCGCAGTTCTGCGTGTCGAAGACGGTCTCGCTGAAGAAGTCGGTCAAGTTCCTGCATGTGATCCGCGAGAGCGACATCTCGTCGGACGCGATGACGGAGCTTGCGCCAAAGGTAGGCGGTTTCGTCGAGTTCTACCGCAGCCCGGCGCGCAAGTTGTGGACACCTACTGGCGTCAACGTGCCGGATTACGGCAAGCTGGCGCAGGTCTGGTGGCAGAATGTCTCGAAGGCCATATCCGGCGAGACGACGGCGCAGCAAGCGATGGACGGCCTGGCGCGCGATCAGGATGCCATCATGGCGCGCCTGGAAAAGTCCGGCGTGCAAGGCAAGCTCGGACCGAAGCTCAACGAAGAGAAAACCGCGGAGTACTGGTACGCCAAGTCCGAGAAGGACGGCAACGTCGCCCCGCAACGCAAGCTCGCCAACGAGAAGCCGCAAGGCGTCACGCAGGACTATGATGACCTCATCAAGAGCTGGAAAGCGGAAGTTCCGCCCAAGAAAACTTAGGCCGGTTGACGCCTGACGAACGGGGTGGGAAGCTCCCTGGGTGGTTCCCACCTCTTTTTTCTTTCACGCAGCAGAACGGTTCGAAGATTTCCGGGCATGTCCGGTACCGAAGTCGAAGTGAAGGGGTTGTTTGCTACGCCGGTAGCGGCAGTGATGCTGCCTGGCGCCGATGAACGCAATGCGGAATTGACCGAAATCATCTTGCAGCGCCGCAGCGCGCAGTCGTCGATCGGTGCGTCGAGCATTGGCGGCTGGCATTCGACCCGCGACATCGCGGAGTGGGGTGGCAAGGGTATCGAGCAGGTGCTGAGCGCCGGCCGATCCGTCGCGACCCAGCTGACCGCCGACCGCGACGGCAACCCGATCAAGCCTGACTGGAAGGTCGAAGCCTGGGCCAACGTCATCGGACCGGGCGGCTCGAACGCGTGCCACTACCATCCAGGTTCGTTCTGGTCCGGCACTTACTATGTCGCCGACGGCGGTTGCGCCGATGACGCCTCGCTCGGCGGCGAGTTCGAAATGTTCGATCCGCGCGGTCCGTCGCCGATGATGCATGCGCCGCTGCTGAAGTTTGCCGGCGAGGATGGCCGCTCCGCGGGAAGCGCGCAGACGATTCGGCCGCGTGCCGGGCTGTTGTTTCTGTTTCCGTCGTTCCTGTTGCACGCGGTGCGCCCCTACACCGGCAATTCCCTGCGCATATCGATCGCTTTCAATCTGGGCCTGTATCCGAACTCATGAAGGCCGGGAAGAGCGGCAAGCGAGGGGTCTCATGCGGGTGACGTTTCGTTGCGATCCGGCACTGCTCGATAAGCTGGCGCGGCCGATTCCGGCGCGGCAAGCCTTGCCCGAATGGCTCAGAAACATGCCCGGCACCGCCTGGTCCGCCTTGCATGGCGAGGACGTCCGCACGGTCAAGCACTGCCCGCCCTTTGTCGACGCGATGGCCTTCGGCTTTGTTATCCCGCTTCCTTGCGATGTCACCATGCGTGACGGCGTGCTGTCGTGGGATTGGGACTTGCCGCAGCTGTCGCCGGAAGCGCACCCGCGGTCACCGATCAGCTTTCACGTTCCGGCGCAAGTGACTGCGACGCCGTTTCACGACGCCGCAACATCCATCGTGAAGTTCAACAGCTTCTGGACCATCGAGCTCGAGCCCGGCTACTCGCTGTTTGCGACTCACCCTGTCAACCGCGCCGACCTTCCGTTTCGGTTGCTGAGCGGACTGGTCGATTGCGATCGTTTTTCCGATGTCGGCGTGCTGTTTCCGGGAGTCTGGACCAACCCCGATTTTGAAGGTGTGTTGCCGCGTGGCACTCCGGTCGCACAATGTTTCCCGGTAGCGCGCACCACGCTGGAGCTGCACGTTGAAGCCCTGTCAGCCGCTGCGGCGCGCCGCTATGACGACACTGCCGCTGCGCTCTTGAGCCGACGAGGCGTGTATCGGCGAAAATTCCGCGCGAGGAGGGGGCGCTCAGCCAGCGAGTGACCGCCTCAGGCGTTCGGAGTCGAGCCACAATTCGCCGCGCGGCGCTGCGGGAAGCGCCTGCGCGATGCGGCCGAATGTATCGGAGCGAAGCCGCATCGCGCGGCCGAAGCTGGCTTTGGCTGCCGCGATGTCGCCGGTCTGCTGCAGGCAGATGCCAAGGTTGACATGGGCTTCTGCCAGTTCGGGAGACAAGTGCAGAGTGCGACGATAGGCCGTGATTGCGGCCATTGGATCACGCGAGTCCTGGCAGATCAGTCCATAAGCGAACCAGAGATTTGCGCTGGCAGCGTTTGACGCGAGGATGCGCTCGAGCTCCGCTCGCGCTGCCGCAAGCTCGCCGAGCTTGTGAAGACAGAGTGCCAGCTGCAATGCGATATCGGTATTGCCGGACGACAGCGATCTGGCCTTGCGCAAAACATCGACCGCCTCGCCAAGCCGGCCCAACGCCTGCAAGCTTGCAGCGCGGGCCATTTCATAGCGGGGATTTTGAATCGTCTCCGCTGCACGGGTGAAGGCGACCAGCGCCGCCTCGAACTTGCCGGCCCTGTGCAGGGTCATGCCGATTTCGTGCCATCCTTCGACATCATTGGGAAAACGGCGCAACAGATCGTGTAAGGCGTCATTTGCTTCCGGGTCGCCATGCTCCAGCAGCGTAATACATGTCATGAAAGCCGCATCGGCTCTTTCGGGGGCGCATTGCGCCGCCTCGCGAAAAAACTGCAAGGCGCGATCGAGATCGCCCGTAGCTCTCACTGCGCGGCCAGCGAGAAGCAGAGCCGGCGCGTGTCCCGCCTGCAGCGCCAGGCAAGATCGAGCCCAGTGCAGCGTCTCGTCGTGGTCACCTCGCTGCCAGGCGAGCGTTGCAACGAGCTGATGCGCCGCGGGGTCATCCGGCGCATCATTGATCAGCGCCTGAGCCAGCGTCTCCGCTTGCTCGATACGGCCTTCGCGCAGTGCAGCGAGCGCTGCGTTGATCGCCTCGGCGCGCCGTCGCCGGTCGTCAGGCGTCTGTGCGTTCACGTGAGATTGCCGCCAGCCAGATCATCGGGAGTACCTCCGCAGCATATCCGTCCTTGCCGGCGAAGCGAAGCCTATGTCATTCCGGGTCTGGTCCTTACGGACCATCCCTGACAGGGAGGGCCGTTCGCCATCCTACTGCGCCGCGTCGAGCGCTTCGCCGAGTGCCGGATAGTCGGTATAGCCCTTGGCGCCGCCGCCGTAGAAGGTGGCCTTGTCCGGCACATTGAGCGGTGCGCCCCGCTTCAGGCGCTCGACCAGATCGGGATTGGCGAGGAACGGCTTGCCGAACGCGATCAGGTCGGCCGCATTGGCGGCGAGCATCCTGGTGGCCAGATCGAAGTCGTAACCGTTGTTGGCGATATAGGCGCCCTTGAAACGCTGCCGCAGCGAACCGTAGTCGAACGGGGCGATGTCGCGCGGGCCACCGGTCGCGCCCTCGATGACGTGGATGTAGACGAGCTTCATCGCATTGAGATGGTCGACAATATGATCGAACAGCGGTTGCGGATTGCTGTCGGAAACATCGTTGGCCGGCGTCACCGGTGAAATGCGAATGCCGGTCCGCTCCGGCCCGATTTCCGCGGCCACCACTTCTGCCACCTCGAGCATCAGACGCGCCCGGTTCTCGATCGATCCGCCATAGCCGTCGGTGCGCTTGTTGGTGCCGTTCTTGGCAAACTGGTCGAGCAGATAGCCGTTAGCGCCGTGAATCTCGACCCCGTCAAAGCCGGCCGCGATCGCGTTCGCGGTGGCGCGCTTGAAACTGTCGATGATGCCGGGGATCTCTTCCAGTGCGAGCGCGCGCGGCTCGGAGATTTCGGTGAAGGTGCCGTTGACAAAGGTCTTGCCTTTGGCTCGGATCGCCGAGGGCGCGACCGGCGCGCCGCTGTCGGGCTGCAATGAGATGTGCGAAATGCGCCCCACATGCCAGGCCTGGATGAAGATGCGGCCGCCGCGCTCATGCACGCGGTCGGTGACCTTGCGCCAGCCTGCGACCTGCTCTTTGGAATAGATGCCGGGGGTGTCCTGATAGCCCTGGCCCTGTTGCGAGACCTGGCTGGCTTCGGTGATCAGCAGCCCTGCGGAGGCGCGTTGGCCGTAATATTCGACGGCGAGCGGGCTCGGCACCATGCCCGGCACGGCCCGGTTGCGGGTCAGGGGCGCCATGACAAGGCGGTTCGGCAGGGTGATCGGTCCAAGCCTGTAGGGCTCGAAGAGTTTGGTCGGTTGGCTCATGTTGGCTGTTCCAGAAAATCGGCGGGTGGCAGACAGGTGGGTATTTTTAGCACTGCGGCAATGCCGCCAGCCATTCGGATTTCGCGGGCGAGCCGCGCGCAGCCCCATTAACGCCGTCATTCCGGGATGCGCCGACTGAACTCGGGTTTACCCGAGTTCAGCAAATACGATTGTCCAAGTCGGCAACAGCCGACTTGGATGGCGCAGGCCCGGAATCCATACTCCCGGTCGTGGTTATGGATTCCGGGCTCGCGCTGCCGCGCGCCCCGGAATGACGAGCATGTTTGTTCGGGGCATGACGCGTCTCAGCTAGCTGACGCCGAGAAAATCCCGCTTGCCGATTTCCACGCCATTGTGCCGGAGAATGCCGTGCGCGGTGGCGGCGTGGAAATAGAAATTCGGCAACGCAAAATTGCTCAGGAACTGCTGACCTTTGAGCGTGATGCTGCGGTCTGGCCCGGCGGGAAAGGTGACGTCGCTTCGGTCGGCGCCGTCGAACTGCGCCGGCTTGAACCCCTTGACGTAGTCGCTGGTCTTGGCCAGCCGCTGCCTCAACTCCTCAAAGCTCTTTTCGGTATCGGGCGTGGAGGGCACCTCGCTATGCGTCAGCCGCGCGCAGCTCTTGGCGGCGAAATCACAGGCGAGCTGGATCTGCTTGCTGAACGGCAGCATGTCGGGATAAAGCCGCGCGCCGAGCAGGATTTCAGGCTGGATGTTCTTCGCCTTGCAATGGGCCTCGGCCTTGGTGAGCAGTCCGGAGAGGCTGCCGAGGATTTGCAGGAAGGCCAGGACGGAGGCGTCGTAGAAGGACATGTGATGCTCTTTTCGTGTTGTCGGAGTTCGATCGGCAAGGTGTACTCATCGAAGTGGTGCGGCGCGCGGTGGAATGCAACTACCCCTTGACCCGCGCGCCGTCTCGATTGACAGGCATGTCAATGCGGGCCGCCGCGCATTCGCGCCAGCAGTTCGGGGGTCGGCCAGGAATCGGCGGGCAGCCCGTATTTGATCTGCATCGCCTTGATGGCGGTACGGCTTTGCTGGCCGAGCACGCCGTCGACCTTGCCGACATTGAAGCCGGCGTGCACCAGCAACTGCTGCAATTCGCGGATTTCGCTGAACGGCAATTGCACGACCAATGCGGCCGGGCGGCGCATCGGCGGGCTGCCGGCGATGCGGCTGGCCAGATAGCCGGCGGTGGTCGAATAGATCAGCGAATTATTCCACTCGGTATAGGCGGCGAAATTGGCATAGGCGAGGAACGCCGGCCCGGTCCGGCCCATCGGCAGCAGCACCGATGCCGGCATGGCGTCATTCGGCAGCGCGCGCCCGTCCGGATAGGTCACGCCGAGTTGCGCCCATCTCGAGCGCGGCAACTGGATGGTCAGGTCGGCTTGTTCCCAGGGCAGGTTTGGCGGCACGCGCACTTCCTGCAGCCATGGCTCGCCGCGCCGCCATTTCAGGCCGTTCGCGATGTAGTTCGCGGTCGAGCCGATCACGTCGGCCGGACTATGCAGGAGATCGCGGCGTCCGTCGCCATCATAGTCGACGGCATAGTTGAAATAGCGGGTCGGCAGGAATTGCGTCTGTCCGAGTTCGCCGGCCCAGGAGCCGACCATCTCGTCCGGCGAGAGGTCGCCGCGATCGATGATCTTCAGCGCGGCGACGGTCTCGTTCTGGAACATTGTCGAGCGCCGGCAGTCGTAAGCCAGCGAAACCAGCGAGCGCAGTGTCGGCAGATTGCCCATGTTGGCGCCGAAATCGCTTTCCAGTCCCCAGAACGCCGATATCACCGCCGGTGGTACGCCATATTCCTTCTCGGCGCGCGCGAACGCGGCGGCATAGGTCTTGATCCGGGCCTGCCCCTGCTGCATCCGGTAGGGTGCGGCCATGCGGCCGGCGAACGCCGTGAAGATCTGCCCGAACACACGCTGGCCGTGGTCGCGCCTGACAACGCCCTGGTCATAGACGAGATGCGGCGATGCTTCGGCGATCGCGCGCGGCGACACGCCGGCCGATATGGCCTGCTGCTTGAGCTCGGCGAGGAAGCGGTCGAACGACAGGCCGTTATGGCAGGAGGCGGCGCGCGAAGACGGCGCTGCCACAGGTCTGGTTGGCGCCACAGCCGGTTTGAGAGCTTGCGCCGAAAGCGCGGATGAAAACGCCAGCCATGCCGCGAGGGTTGTGATCGCAACGCGTATTCCAGGCAAAGAGGTAGGCATCGATGTGGCGGGCTCATGATGAAGGGGAGGGCGGGATTGCATATTACAGGCCTGGCCAGGATTTGCTATTCACCCGATTTTATTGCTCATTGCCGGCATGTCAGATGCCCTGGAGCCAAACGGAATGACCGACGAATCCACCTACACGCCGCCCAAGGTATGGCACTGGAACAAGGAGAGCGGCGGCCGGTTCGCCGCTATCAACCGCCCGATTGCGGGGCCGACGCATGACAAGGAACTGCCGGTCGGCCGCCATCCGCTGCAGCTTTATTCGCTGGCGACGCCGAACGGCGTCAAGGTCACGGTGATGCTGGAGGAATTGCTGGCGCTCGGCCATCGCGGCGCGGAGTACGATGCGTGGCTGATCCGGATCGACGGCAATCAGTTCGGCAGCGGCTTTGTCGCGGTCAATCCGAACTCCAAGATCCCGGCGCTGATGGATTGCAGCGGACCGAAGCCGATCAGGGTGTTCGAATCCGGCGCGATCCTGCTGCACCTTGCCGAGAAATTCGGCGCCTTGCTGCCGAGCGATGCCGGAGCATGCGCCGAATGCCTGTCGTGGCTGTTCTGGCAGATGGGCAGCGCACCTTATCTCGGCGGCGGCTTTGGTCATTTCTATGCGTATGCGCCGGCCAAGATCGAATACGCCATCGACCGCTTCGCGATGGAGACGAAGCGTCAGCTCGACGTGCTCGACCGCCGCCTCGCCGACAGCGAATATCTGGCAGGCGACCAGTACACGATCGCCGATATCGCGGTATGGCCCTGGTATGGCGCCCTGGCGCAGGGCCTGTTGTACGGCGCCGGCGAATTCCTCGACGTACAGGCCTACGCCAACGTGCTGCGCTGGACCGCGGCCATCGCCAAACGCCCGGCGGCGCGGCGCGGGCGCATGGTCAACCGCATTTGGGGCGATCCCTCCAGCCAATTGCACGAACGCCACGACGCCAGCGATTTCGAGACCAAAACACAGGACAAGATCGGGGAGGCGGCGACGGCGAGTTGACCCGGCGCGCGTTCGTGGCCTCGTGGTTCGCGACGCGCGGCTTTGCCGCGCTCCTCACCATGAGGGTCTATCACCTCATCCACGGAAGAAGACCTTATCCTGAGGAGCGCGCTTGCGCGCGTCTCGAAGGATGAAGCCACCGGTATCGCGGGGCCGCTACGGCATGCTCAGCTCGTGGCGGCCGACCACCATCCAGTGCACTTCATCGGGGCCGTCGGCGAAGCGAAGGTGCCGCACGTCGGTGTACATTTCGGCGAGCGGAGTCCATTGCGAAACGCCGGTGGCGCCGTGCATCTGGATTGCCTGGTCGATGATCCTGCAGGTGCGCTCGGGCACCATGGCCTTGACCATGCTGACCCAGATGCGCGCTTCCTTGTTTGCCGAGCACGTCCATCGCCTTGGCGGCTTTCAGCACCATCAGCCGCATCGCCTCGATCTCGCAGCGCGCCTGCGCGATGATCTGCAGATTGCCGCCGAGATGGGCGATCTTGTTGCCGAACGCCTGGCGCGTCAGGCCGCGTGAAACCATCAGGTCGAGCGCCTTTTCCGCCTTGCCGATGGTTCGCATGCAGTGATGGATGCGGCCGGGGCCGAGGCGCACCTGCGAGATCTCGAAGCCGCGGCCTTCGCCGAGCAGGATGTTCTCCTTCGGCACCCTGACATTGTTGAAGCGCAGATGCATGTGGCCGCGCGGCGCATGGTCGTGCCCGAACACATGTATCGGCCCGATGATCTCGACGCCCGGGGTATCCTTGGGCACCAGAATCTGCGACTGCTGCTTGCTCGGCGGCGCATCGGGATTGGTCTTCACCATCACGATCATGATCTTGCAACGGGGATCGCCGAGGCCGGAGATGTAGTATTTCTCCCCGTTGATCACCCATTGGTCGCCGACCAGCTTGACCGTGGTCGAGATGTTCTTGGCATCCGACGAGGCGACATTGGGTTCGGTCATGGCGTAGGCCGAACGGATTTCACCGGCCAACAGCGGCTTCAGCCACTTCTCCTTCTGCTCGCGCGTGCCGACACGCTCGAGCACCTCCATGTTGCCGGTATCCGGCGCCGAGCAGTTCATGGTTTCCGAGGCCAGCGGATTCTTGGCAAGCTCGACCGCGATATAGGCGTAGTCGAGATTCTTCAGACCCTGGCCGGTTTCGGCGTCGGGCAGGAAGAAATTCCACAGGCCTTCTTCCTTGGCCTGTGCCTTGGCCTTCTCCAGCACCTCGATCTGGCCGGGCGTAAAACTCCAGCGGTCCGGCTTGTTCTCGCCGAGCCGATAAAACTCCGCCGACATCGGATCGACGGTTTCCCGGATGAATTTCTTGACATGCTCGTACAATGGCCGGACCTCGTCCGACATCCGCAGATCGTTCAGCTCATCGCCCGGATTGAGGCCATAGGTCGTCGTTCTCGGCACGTAGGCGTGTTTCATGTCCAACTCTCCCGTCACGCAGATCGTTTGCTGCCGCCAGGCCACCGTAGCCCGGGTGCAGCGCAGCGCAATCCGGGATTCGCTCCGCGGACGAACCGCCCCGGATTTCGCTACGCTGCATCCGGGCTACGCGCTCACAGCTCCCTCGCATTGGAGAAGGCGAACGAGGACACCCGCCTGGTGTTCTCGTCGAGGATCAGGGTGCGGGTGATCGGCGGTTCGGCGCGCTGGCTGCAGTTTTCGCGTTCGCAGAGCCGGCAGTTGACGCCGATCGGCGTGCCTTCGGTCTTCTCGAGGTCGATGCCGGTGGCGTAGATCAGTCTGGCGGCGTGGCGGATTTCGCAGCCGAGCCCGATCGCAAAGCGCGGCTGCGGCTGCGGATGCGGTGCCACTGGCCGGCGCACCATCTGCGCAATCGAGAAGTAGCGGTTGCCGTCGGGCAATTCGATCACCTGCTTGA
>JBDTKD010000291.1:0-6353 GCA_039935515.1 Bradyrhizobium sp. | reverse complement strand
GGCGACCAGACCGGGGTCGAATAGGTCCCGTCCCCGAACGAGATGCGTTGCGCCGGCCCGCCGGCGGCTGGCATGACGTAGATCTGCGGCTTGCCGCCGCGATCGGATTCGAAACACAGGCGCGTTCCGTCGGGCGCATAGGACGGCGAGGTATCGATCGCCGGCGTGTCGGTCAGGCGCGTGGTCGATTTCGAACGCAGATCCATCACGAACAGGTTCGAATTGCCGCCCTGCTGCAGGCTCATGACGACGCGCTGGCCGTCCGGCGAGAACCGCGGCGAGAACGACATGCCGGGGAAATTACCGACGATCTCGCGCTGGCCGGTCTCGATATTGAGCAGGTAGACCCGCGGGTCGCCCTGGCCGAACTCCATATAGGTGATCTCCTGGGTCGAAGGCGAGAACCGCGGCGTCAGCACGAGGTCGGTGCCCCTGGTCAAATAGCGAACATTGGCGCCATCCTGATCCATCAGCGCGAGCCGCTTGACGCGATGCTGCGCGGGACCGCTTTCATCCACGAACACCACGCGGCTGTCGAAGTAGCCCTTCTCGCCGGTCAGGCGCTCATAGATCTGATCGGAAATGATGTGGGCAATGCGCCGCCAGTATTCCGGCGAGGTAAAATATTGCTGGCCGGTCAGTTGCTGACCCGTGGCCACATCCCAGAGGCGGAATTCCGCTTTCAGGCGTCCGTCGCCCTGCCGGGTCATGCGGCCCGTCACCAGAGCCTGCGCGTTGATGGTCATCCAGTTCTGGAACTGCGGCGCCGCATCGACGTTGATGACCTTTTCGATATAGGCCGCCTGGTCGATCGGCGCGAACAGACCGCTGCGCTTGAGGTTGTTGGTGATGACCTGCGTCACGTTGACGCCAACGTCGCCGTCCGAGGGTGTGCCGCCCACGAAGTTCGGGATCGCGATCGGCAACGGCTGGAATTCGCCCTCGGGCACGATGATGCGCTTTTGGGCGGAAGCACGCCGCAGACCGCCCCCCGCCACCACGCCAAGCGAGGCCATTCCGGAAATGATCTGCCGCCGGCTCAGGCGAAATGGCTTCTCATGCAGTCCATCTTTGTGGGTCATGTTGTCATGAGCTTCGTTTCACGTTTCCGATCGCCGCCGCCTGGCCGCTCTCAACTGTTTTCGGTGAACACCGGCGAAAAATATTTCCATTCGTCGAAAAAGGCCGCCGGCAAATTATAGGGCTGGCATTCGATGATCGCACGCAGCGCGCTCTCCTGATAGACACGAAGATAGGGCGTTGCCGGCGTTCCCTGCGGAACCGGCATCGCTTCCAGCGTGCCATCGCGTTTCAGCTTGATATCGAAAGCGATCTGCGGGTTCTGGCTTTCGAGACCGCCATAAGGTTTCTTCCAACAGCGCTCGACCTGGGTCTTGAACATCGCGCCCCATGTTGCGGAATTGTCCGCGGCCTTGCCCTTGGACAGGCCGAGCGCGGCGTTCGAATTCAGGGTGTCGCCGGTCACGGCCTGGCGGGTCGGATCGCGTTTGTCGAGCAGGGCGGCGATCTTCGATTGGTCGAACACGCGCTCCGCCTTTGGCCTCGGCGGTTGCGGCGTTGCCGCCTGGGCCTGCGGTTTCGGCGGCGGTTTCTTCTCTTCCTTTTTCAAGGCCTCCGCAATCGGATCGATCTTGGGTGGATCCGGCTTCTTCTCGATCGGTTTCGGTTCTTGCTTCGGCTTGGTTTCCGCAACCGGCTTCGGCGGATCGGGCTTTTTCTCGACCGGCTTTTCCTCGGGCTTTGGCGCCGGCGGCGGCGAGGTGTCGGTCACCACCGGCGGCTTCTCGCTGATCTTGCCGACGGCGTCATCATCGACCGGTTTAGCTTCGGCGACCTTCTCCACCAGCGGTTTCGGGTTTTCCTTCTTGCCGGTCTTGATTCCGGCGGTGACCTTGGCAAGCTGATCGGCGGAGACGATATCGACCGGCAGGGATTCTTCCGGCATCGACTCGAACGCCTTGCTCGAGAACGACACCAGTCCCCACCCAATCACGAGAACGTGCAGGGCCGCCGACGCCACCAGAGTCTTGTCGACCTTTACCTTCACCGCGTCAGGATCCCTGCTCCACTTCGGTGACCAGCGCCAGCCGCTTGAAGCCCGCGCCCGACAATAGTCCCATCACCTTCGCTACGGTTCCGTAATCCGCCTTCTTGTCCGCGCGCATGAATATACGCTCGTCAAGGCCGCCGCGGGCGTCGGTGATCGCCTTTAATTTCGGAATCAGTTCGTTCATGGCGACTTCGGTATCGTTGATGAACACCCGTCCCTTGACGTCGACCGAAAGCTGCAGCGGCGTTTTGTCCTGTTCGAGGCTCTTGGCCTGGGTTTGCGGCAGATCGAGCGGCACCCCTACCGTCAACAGCGGCGCCGACACCATGAAGATGATCAGCAACACCAGCATCACATCCACCATTGGAGTGACGTTGATTTCCGACATCACGGCGCGACGCCGGCCGCGGCGTCCGCCGCCCGGCGAACCTGCCATGTTCATCGCCATGGTCTGGTGCTCACAATCTACCGCTCCTCACGCCCGCTCGTCGATCTGGCGCGACAGGATCGCTGAGAATTCGTCGGCGAACCCCTCCAGCCTCTGGGCCTGCCGGTTCACCTCGGACGTGAACTTATTGTAGAAAATAGTCGCCGGAATGGCAGCGATAAGGCCGATCGCCGTGGCAAACAGCGCCTCGGCGATGCCCGGGGCCACCACCGCGAGCGAGGTGTTCTTCGAAGCCGCAATCGACTGGAAGCTCGACATGATGCCCCAGACGGTGCCGAGCAGGCCGACGAACGGACCCGCCGAGCCGACCGTCGCCAGCACCAGGAGCCGGCGTTCCAGCCGCTCGATTTCCCGGGCGATGGAGACGTTCATCACCTTCTCGATCCGCATCTGGAGCCCGGCGAAGGACCGTGCCTGGCTCTCGAACGACCGTTTCCATTCCCGCATCGCCGCGACAAAGCAGGCCGCCATCGACTGGGTCGGCTTGGCGGAAAGCGCGCGGTAAAGTTCCTCGATCGACTGCCCTGACCAGAACGCCTGCTCGAAGCGATCCATCGACCGCTTGGTGCGCGCATACAGGATAAGCTTGTCGATCGCGATCGCCCAGACCCAGACCGAGCAGGCCAGCAGCCCCAGCATGATAGTCTTCACAATCCAGTGAGCGTGCAGGAAGAGCGCGATCAGCGATACGTCGCTGGATGCCAGCGGCAAGGCTGACTGAGCCACGTCGGCCGGATTCATAAGCGGTATCCTCTCAACGCGAGTGTCCCAAATCCTCCGGGAGCAAATGGCTGCCGGTTCCACAGCCGCGCGCCAAGCGCGCGGCAAGCGCCAGCGCGAGAGCCTTGTTGTGTCGCATGGGAGGCCCGTCCGAAGACGGGGCCTGCATCCCCTGCCAACATGTCAAAACAAGGGCTGTCGGCGCGTCATGACGCCCCTAACCAAACGCTAATCATGGTTAAGGCCGGGTTACCAATGGGTTTTTGGGCTGCGGCAAAAAGACGGCGGCTGCCCGGAGGCCCCCGGGGCGGGGTTCCCGGCCGCCACAGCAAAACCGCCCACCTGCTGAGCAGATGGGCGGTGGTGTCGCCAACAGGTTTATGGGGGCATTCGGCCTGAGGCGGAGCCCAACCTAGCTCTGGGGCTGGTCGTTCGGCGGGGTCGGGCGCTGGCGGTGCTGCGCCATGAACTGATCGAACTCTTCCTTGTCCTTGGCGTGGCGCAGGCGATCGAGGAAATCCTTGAATTCGGTCTGCTCCTCCTCGAGGCGCCGCAGGGTTTCCATGCGGTATTCGTCGAAGGCGCGATTGCCGCTCGAGGGCGGCCCGAAGCCGCCGAAGCCGAAGCCGCGCCGCTCCATGTGGTTGCGCATCCGCTCCACCTTGTTCTGCATCCGCTCCATCTTGTTCTGCCAGCGATCCTGATGACTCCAGCAACCCATGTTCGTGCTCCTGAGGGTGAAAAAGAGAAATGCGAGTCCGACCGGCCACCAGAACAGGAAGCCGAGAATGGTCGCGATGACCATGCCGGGGTGAATGCGCATATGCGGGCGGTAGGGCTGTTCGGGACCGCGCCATCGGTGGACATCTGCGGTGTAGGCCATTTCCCTCTCCATCACGGCATCACGCCGTTGTGAATGTAAATAACATTTACATAGGTAACCCATCCCGGATTTTTGTCAAGCCGGCCGAAAGCCGCGCAAGATGATTTATTTTGGGCTGCCCCAGGGGCCCGACGGCTGCCCGGCGGGTTTTTGCTCGGCCTGGTCGTTGCGGGCGGCTGGCTTGCGGTCGGTCGAGAATCCGAGACCGCGCAGATAAATCAGCACCTCGGCTTCCAGCAGATCTTCCGCCGACATCGGCAGCTTGCGCCGCGCCGCATCGCCGCGTGCGAACAGCGAGGCCACGCCATGCGACATCGACCAGATATGCAACGCCATCATCATCGCCGGCGGACGCGGCGTTCCCGGCGGCGACAACGCGGCAAGCCGTTCCGAAGCCGCCCTGATAATGCCGAAGGCGCGTTCGCTTGCCGCCAGCAGCGTCGGATTGAGGTCGACCGGTAGCCCCGATTCGAACATCGCCGAATAGAACGCGGGCTCGTCGCGGGCAAACGCGAGATAGGCCTTGCCGACCCGCTCGAACGCCGTGACGGTGTCCGGACGGCCGTCGTCCCAGGCCTGGGTCAGCACCGATTCGAATTGCTCGAAACCGCGCTGGGCGATGCTGGAAAGCAGTTCATCGCGGTCGCGAAAATGCCGATAGGGTGCGGCGGGGCTGACGCCGGCCATACGCGCCGCATCGGCAAAGGTGAAGCCGGCCGCGCCTTTTTCCGCGATCAAGCCGAGCGCGGCCTGCAGCAGCGCCTCTTTCAAATTGCCGTGATGGTAGCCGCGTTCGGTGCGGCGTTGTTCCTTGCGCCAGCTCATGTGAAAGGCTTTTACATGAGCCGGCGCCAAAGGTCACTAGCGCCAAACCGGGACCAGCGGCAATCGGGACCGCCGCCAAAGCGTTTTCGAGCGAAGTGGTACCGGTTCGCGTGAAGAAAACGCGTCAAAAAGAAGAATCTAGCGTCCGCCAGTGGCCTGCATATCGCTGAAGCCGGCCGCGGCTTCCTGAACGTCGGCGGGAAAATCCGACATTTGCTGCACCTGGCGGATTTCAATGATCTCGGTGCTGGAAGCCGGACACCGCTTCGCCCACGAGATCGCCTCCTCCCGGGACTTCACGTCTATCATCCAGTAGCCGCCCAGCACTTCCTTGGCCTCGGTAAACGGACCGTCGGTCACAACGGGCTTGCCAGTCGCGAACGAAACCCGCGCGCCCATCGAGGGCGGGTGCAGTCCGTCGAGCGTGATCAGGACGCCGGCGTTTTTCAGCGCCTCGTTGTATCTCATCATCGCGGTGACCGCCTCGGCCGAGGGCATGGTGCCCGCCGCTGCCGTCTCATAGCCTCTTGGAATCATCAGCATCATGAATCGCATGGTCGCGTGTCCTCGGTTTATGTGTTGAAAATCTTGCCGTCATTCGGGGGCGCGCAAGGCGCGAACCCGGAATCTGGCGCCGCCGACTATTTTTTTGCCGCCCGCGCGCGAAGCTGCGCTTCTTGTTGACGCAGTTCCGGCGTAAGCGCGTCGCCGAAATCCTCCGGCGAGAAGACCTGGCGGATTTCGATCTCGGCGCCGCCATCGCACGGCGCGCGCTTCATCCAGCCAATGGCTTCCTCGAGCGATCCGGTCTGGATCAGCCAGAAGCCGGCGACCAGATCATCGCTGAGGTGGAACGGCCCGTGGCGCACGCGGCTCTCGCCGCCGGAATATCTGATCCGGGCGCCCTTCACGGTCGGATGCAATCCCTCGCCGGCCTGCATGACGCCGGCCTTGACCATTTCCTCGTTGAACTTGCCCATTGCCGTCAGCAATTCGGTGCCTGGCATCACGCCGGCTTCCGAATCCTTGCTGGCCTTTACAATCACCATGAACCGCATCGTCATTCTCCCTTTGGTCGATCGGCCGGTTCGCCTGTCGCGCTGCCCAGTCATCGCTCATCACCAGGACGAACCAGGTTCTGCGGCACCGACATCGCAGACGGAAATTATTTCAAAGGTAATTGCTGCGCCATCGTGCGTCGTGCCGACAGACCGGTCAGCCTTTATTGTGACTGCTTTACAAACACGCCATTTTGGTAGGTCGCGCCGAAATAGACATCGATGCTTTTGATCTTGTCGCCGTCGAAGCCAAAGAATTCGGTGTTGCGAAAACTCTTGCCGCCCTTGGCGACGTTGCCTATTTCGCCTCAATCCTTCGCTGACGCAGCATGACTTTCCGATATAAAC
>JBDTKD010000290.1:0-5427 GCA_039935515.1 Bradyrhizobium sp. | reverse complement strand
CGCCGCGTTGCGGGGTCGAGACCTCGACCTTGAACCCGGCCTTGATCGAAAGCGCGCTCGCCAGCAGTTCGCTTTCCTCGATCGCGCGCGACAACAGGATGAGCTTCGGCGGCGGTTTGTCGTCGTAAAACTGCGCGAGGAAGGAGGCCAGCACCTCCTCCGGGGTGAAGGATTTCTCCGCGCGCGGAAAGTAGGCGCGGTTGCCCCAGTTCTGCCCGGTGCGGAAGAAGAACACCTCGACACAGGAGTAGCCGCCCTCCTGGTGGATCGCGAATACGTCGGCCTCCTCGACGGAGCGCGGATTGATGCCCTGCTGCGACTGGATCGCCGACAGCGCCGCGAGGCGATCGCGGTAGAGCGCCGCGGTCTCGAATTCGAGTTCGGCCGAGGCCTTTTCCATCTCGCCGGCGAGTTGCTGCTTGACCGAGCGGCTGCGGCCGGACAGGAAGTCGGTCGCCTCGTGTACCAGTTCGGTATAGCCGGGAAAATCGATTTCGCCGGTGCAGGGTCCCGAACAGCGCCGGATTTGATAGAGCAGGCAAGGCCGCGTGCGGCTTTCAAAGAACGCATCGGTGCAGGAGCGCACCAGAAAGGCGCGCTGCAGCGCCGTGATGGTGCGATTGACGGCGCCGGCCGAGGCGAACGGCCCGAAATAGCGTCCGGGTCGCGATTGCGCGCCGCGGTGCTTGAGGATCTGCGGCGCCCAATGGTCCCCGGTGATCAGGATATAGGGGAACGATTTGTCGTCGCGCAGCTGCACATTGAAGCGCGGCCGCAATTGCTTGATCAGATTGGCTTCGAGCAGCAGCGCCTCGGTTTCCGTGCTGGTGGAGATGATCTCGACCGTGACGGTGGCCGCGATCATGCGCAGGATGCGCGCCGGCTGAACCGCGCTTACCCGCGCGTAGGAAGCCAGCCGCTTGCGGACATTTTTCGCTTTGCCGACATAGAGCACGTCGTTTGCCGCATTGAGCATGCGGTAGACGCCAGGTGAGGTCGGGGCGAGCCGGACCGCCTGCTCGATGGCGGCATGACCGACCGCGAGCGGGCCTTCCGGGACGGCCTCGGTGGGTTCCTCCGGAACCTCGGGCAGCCGCGCCTCTTCGTCGTCCTCGGCGACGGCGGTCGCGGGGTCGATATCCCCGGAGGGTGCATCCAGTGGCAGGTCCGGCTCGGAACGGCGCCGGGCCCGCCGGGGGTCGGGTCGCTTCGGATGATCGCTGGAATCCTGATCCATGGGCCTAAACTAAGCGCTGGTTTACGGCATCGCCAGCGCGGGACGGCGAGGTCGGCTGCGCGGCCAATGGCAGACGCCATGCGCCGGGCAACCCGAGGTAAGACTTTCTTAGGAATGCTGAGCGGGCGGTAACCGCGCTTAACAACCCTTTAACTTAAAACTCTCGATAAATCTTATCGGAAAGAAGTGGAATTCCGTAACCGTGCGGGCTCGCTGGCCGGCGGTGACGGCAGTTGCGTGGAGAGCGTGATGATGCGCAGGATCGCCTGGGGCACGGTAGTGTTGCTCGCTGCGGGTTGGATGGGGTCGGCGCCGGCCGCCGACTTTTCCTACGGATCGCGTCCTCTCACGACCGTCAACCAGCCCCCCGACGGCTATAGCTGGGCCGGCCCCTATCTCGGCGCCAATCTCGGCTATGCCTGGGGCTCGATCGACAACAATCCGACCAAGCCTTCGGGCTTCGTGGGCGGCGTGCAGGCCGGCTACAACTGGCAACCCCTGGGTCCCTCGGTGGTGTTCGGCATCGAGGGTGACCTCCAGGCCAGCGGCGCCGACGATACCTTTGCGCCGTGGAAGTTCTCCAATCCGTGGTTCGGCACGGTGCGCGGCCGGGTCGGCTATGCGGTCAGCAATGTCCTGTTCTATGGCACCGGCGGCTTGGCATTCGGCGGACTGACCGGCGAGACGTTCGGCCTGTCGGAATCCCATACCGATGCGGGTTGGACCGCGGGCGTCGGCGCCGAATTCGGCTTCGCCTCGCACTGGCGCGCCAAGGTCGAATATCTCTATGTCGACCTGTCGGATTCCCGCTTCAGCATCACCGGCATGTCGAACGGTTACCAGTTCGGATTGCTGCGCGCCGGCGTCAACTATCACTTCTGATTGCAACAAGAAAATATCCGGTCGCTACCTCCCGGCCGCTTGCGGCTGGGATTTTTTTTAAGACCTGCCTTCAGGATGAGACCACCAGATTGACCGCCTTGGGGCCTTTGCCCTTCTTGTCCGGTTCGACCTCGAATGTGATGTGCTGTCCTTCGGTCAAATCCTTCAGTCCCGCCCGTTCCACCGCGGTGATGTGAACGAACACATCGCGGCCGCCGTCATCGGGTTTGATGAAGCCATAGCCGCGCTCTGCATTGAAGAATTTGACTGTCCCAGTCATGGCCATCGGGAAACCCCTCCCCCGCAGTGCTCTGCCGCCACGCGCTCAACGCGTCGGCTCGACCGGATATTCGTTGCCGGAAAGCCTGGCCTCCCGAGCGGGTGAGGCGTCGGCGCCGTCCCGCTTGCAAAAATATGAGGCCTCGTCACTCCGCCGCAACCATTCGCGGAAGCGGAACGTAAAGCCAGTCTGAATGCGCCCAAGCATAATACGGTTTCTCTGGAATTGCCTACCGGTCAATCGAAGTTTTCGCAGCGTTCCGGCGGCCGGAGCCAGCCTAAGGCTTGGGCACCTCAAGCCTGAACCGGGCGGCGCCGCCGACGCCGAGCGGCTTTTCCAGTTCGGGAAGGATCGCCTTGAGTTCGGTGGCGAGCCTCCAGGGCGGATTGACCAGCAACAGCCCGGCCGAGGTCAGGCCGGTATCGGCGGCCTGCGGGGCGACGCTGAATTCGAGGCGCAGGGATGTTGCAGGCGACGCGCCGGTGCCGGCCAGCCGCGCGACATGCCGCGCAAGGTGATCGGTGGCGCGCCGGCTTTTCGCCGGATACCACAACAGATAACTGCCGGTCGGCCATTTCGCGAACGCCGCGGCGAAGCCTGCGGCGATCCGTTCGAATTCGTCCTTCGCCTCATAGGGCGGGTCGATCAGGACCAGGCCGCGCCGCTCGTTCGGCGGCACGAAGGCCGGCAACGCGACCCAGCCATCAAGGTCGACGACGCGGGCCTGGATATCGCGGCGCAACGCGTCGATCAGGCGCTTGCGCGCGGCCGGTTCGACCTCGCATGCGGTCAGGCGGTCCTGCGGTCGCAGCAGCGCCCGCGCGATCAGCGGCGATCCCGGATAGGCCTTGAGCTCCGTTTGCGGGTTGAAGGCCCGGACGATATCGAGATAGGGCGCGAGCAGCGGCAGCGTGGTTTGCGAAAACCGCGCCTGCATCACCCGGGCGATGCCGGTGAGCCATTCGCCGCCGCGCTGCGCTTCATGGCTGGTGAGATCATAGAGGCCGGCACCGGCATGGCTGTCGATGACGCGGAACGCAGCCGGCTTGTCCTGCAAATGAATCAGAACGCGCACCAGCACGATGTGCTTGATGACGTCGGCGAAGTTGCCGGCATGAAAGCCGTGACGGTAATTCATGGAAAGGTCGGCGGGCCTTTGAGGAGACACCGCCACCTTCTACGCGTCATGGCCGGGCTTGTCCCGGCCGTCCGCAGCTTCGCCAGCGATCCGGCGAACGATACGACTTGGGCGTCCGGGATTGGGCGTCCGGGAAAAATCCGGGCCCTGGCGGCGGTAACTAGCCGCCGCCCCGCATCGGCGGCATCGACACCTGGTCGCGCCGGCAGCCGCGGCGATCGATTTCCTCGCAGGAGCGGAATTGCAGGTCCTTGCTGAGGCAGATGCGCACTTCGCTGAGCCGCGTCCGGTTGCAGGTCACGGCGATCGCAGCGCCAGTGAGGCCAGGATTGGCCTTGACGAACGCCTCCTCGATCTCGGCCGGCGCAACGGTCTTCGGCTCGGATAATTCGAGATATTCCTCGGGGATTTTCACGGCGGCGCGCGCCTTGCGGATGGTTTCGAAATAGGCACGCTCGTCCAGTCCCGAGCAGGTGCCGTGCTTGTCCCACTCATTGTAGATCAGGCCGGGCGCCGGCATCAGATCGAGCATCGACGTCATGATGTTGCGGGCGAGCCGCGGCGACGGCCGCTGGCAATATTGGGGAAAGCCGTGCTCATATTGCGGCCACAGCCCATGCACCACGAAGGAGAATGGCCGCCCGCCGCACTGGGCTGGCGAACGCCGGCCACTGCCGCGCTCCTCCGCCTCCTCGCAGAACGACGGCGACCACGACAGCGACAGCACGTAATAATCGAAATCACCGGGCGTATCCTGCTGCCGGTCCTGCGCCGATGCCGGCCCCAGGGTCGCAAGGCCGATCAGCGCCGCGAGGATGAGCAGGCCTACCGCGATAAGAAGCGAAGAAATTAAGCTCCGCTGAACACGAACCATGACAACGCCCCCATGCCTAAACCTGCCGGGAGCCTAGCAGGCGCTCGGAACATTTCAAGAACAAAGAGGTAGGACCGACCGACCGTCGCTTGTGGGCGGAGCGTGTTGCCAAAGCGCGCGTGGAATTCAGGGCCGGGCGGCCTTGCAGGCCGGATTATAGGCCCAGTTGCGGTCGAGCCCGGCGACGCACCATTCGACGCCCTGGCTGAAACTGGCAAACCCGCCATCCTCGATGATCGAATAATGCACATGACGCAGCTTGCCGTCGCTCAACATCACGTCGGCGCTGCAGTAGCGGCGTGGAATGTTGTCGGACTGCCAAGGCCGGAACGCGGTTTCGTGGATCCGCTGATAACCGGTGATGGTCAGGCCGGAATTCCAATAGGTGCTTTCCTTGTCCTGGAATTGATAGGAGATGGTCGACAATGCGGATTCGCAAGGTGCCACCTGCCCGTCATATCTCGGGCCGGAAAGCCAAAAATTCAGTTCGAACGGGTTGGCTGCGTTGGCCGCCGGCCCGCATGCGAACAGGCCGAGCAGGGCGCCGAGCGCGACGCCAAGGCCGGTTTTTTTCAGGGGTTTGAACAGTTCGCGCATGGCTAATCCGCCGGAGGGATGATCCAACGCGCGGACGGTGCCGCGAACCCCGGGCAAGGTCAAGTGCGCCAAAAACACAGCAGGGAAAATACTGTGATTTCACTAGGCCGCTGGAGGGCGACGGCATAGTGGGCTGGGATCGAACCGCGAACATTCCGCGACCGGGGCTGTTCCGCCCGGTGAACACCCATCCCTCCCGAGATGCGACGCCGCTGGTATGATATCCAGATGGAACGGCGCGGGAGGGAGCCCGCCTCTCAGGGGCGGCGGGTCTTTTCGTCGGTCATCCAGTTTAGCACTACAGTTGCTTTTTCGGAAGGCTTCTGAATCAATGGGCAACCATGATTCGAAGATCGTGGGCGCGGGCAGCGTCGATTGAAGAGACGCTTGCGTTGTGGGCGGCGTCGCTTCGAGAAGTC
>JBDTKD010000289.1:0-3377 GCA_039935515.1 Bradyrhizobium sp. | reverse complement strand
CGAGATCGCGTTCTGGATTGTCGCGCTCGCCTGCGCGTTCCTGTTTCCCTCCCGCTATCTCATCATGACCGACACGGTCCGGCTGGCCGTTCTTTGCGGCGCTGCCGCTCGCGTTTGTCGCGAGCGCCCTGATCGGCGCGGTGTTCGAGCGTTCGCTCTACCGTCACCTCTATCATCGCAGTCACCTCGACCAGGTGTTGTTCAGCATCGGCCTGGTCTTCATGTCGGTGGCCGCGGTCGACTACTTCATGGGGTCGTCGCGCATCTTCATCAAGCTGCCCGCGGCGCTCGAGGGGCAGTTCGATGTGTTCGGCGTCGGCATCGGCCGCTACCGGCTGATGATCATCGTGATCTGCGGCCTGCTGACCGCGGCGCTGCAACTGGTGCTGGCGCGCACCAGATTTGGCAGCCGGTTGCGGGCGGCGGTGGACGATCCGCGCGCCGCCAGCGGGCTTGGCATCAATGTGCCGCAGGTGTTTGCCTTCACCTTTGCGTTCGGATGCGGTCTTGCCGGTCTCGGCGGCGCGCTCAGTGCCGAGATTCTTGGCCTCGATCCGTATTTTCCGCTGAAATTCATGATCTACTTCCTGATCGTGGTGACCGTCGGCGGTTCGTCGAGCATTACCGGGCCGTTTCTTGCGTCCCTGCTGCTCGGCATCGGCGACGTCGCGGGGAAATACTACGTGCCGAAAATGGGGCCGTTCGTGATCTACACCATCATGATCGTGATCCTGATCTGGCGTCCGAACGGCCTGTTCGGCCGCACTGCAGCGCGCTGACGCCGCTATGACCGCGCCAGCCGACTTCGGACACCACGCCCGACAGCACGCGCGCTGGCGCGCCAGCGAGATCGCGTTCTGGATTGTCGCGCTCGCCTGCGCGTTCCTGTTTCCCTCCCGCTATCTCATCATGACCGACACGGTCCGGCTGGCGCTGTTTGCGCTGTCGCTCGATCTGATCCTGGGTTACGCCGGTATCGTTTCGCTTGGCCATGCCGCGTTCTTCGGGGTCGGTGCCTATTCGGCCGGGCTGATGGCGCTGCACGGCATCGTCAGTGAACCCGTGCTGGCACTCGTGGTCGCGGGCGTTGCCGCCGCGGTGCTCGGCTTTCTCACGAGCTTTCTGGTCATCAGGGGGGTCGACCTCACCCGGCTGATGGTAACGCTGGGAATAGCGTTGCTGCTCGAGGCGCTGGCGGAGCGCTTCTCGGACGTCACCGGCGGTACCGACGGGCTGCAGGGCATCGAGATGCAGCCGATCCTCGGCCTGTTCGCATTCGACATGTTCGGCAAGGTTGGTTTCTTCTACTCGCTTGCCGTGCTGTTCCTGCTGTTCCTGCTGGCGCGGCGCATCGTGCACTCGCCGTTCGGCCTGTCGCTGCGTGCGATCCGCAACAACCCGCTGCGCGCCGCCGCCATCGGCATTCCCGTCAACCGCCGGCTGATTGCGGTCTATACGCTGGCCGCGTTCTATGCCGGAGTAGCCGGCGCGCTGTTCGCCCAGACCAACGCGCTCGCCTCGCTCGACGTGTTTTCGTTCGAGCGCTCGGCCGACCTGATGCTGGTGCTGGTGATCGGTGGTACCGGTTATCTGTATGGCGGATTGATCGGCGCGGTGCTGTTCAGGATGCTGCAGGAAGTGTTTTCGACGCTCACACCGCAATACTGGCAGTTCTGGATCGGTCTCGTGCTGGTGGTGATCGTGTTGGTCGGCCGCCAGCGCCTGCATCGCGCGGTACTGTGGGTACCGAATCTGGTAATCCGGCAGTTGACCGGGCGGAAGGCCGTCGTGGTCGTTCCCGAGAGTGACGCGCCATGACCGTCGCGCTGGAAACCAGGGGACTGGAAAAGCAGTTCGGCGGGCTCAAAGTCACCCGCGAACTTTCGCTCAAGGTCGAACAGGGCGCCCGCCACGCGCTGATCGGCCCGAACGGCGCGGGCAAGACCACCGTCATCAACCTGCTGACCGGCGTGCTCAAGCCCAATGGCGGACGCATCCTGCTCGAAGGCAGCGACATCACCGATTTGCCGGTGCATACGAGGGTGCTGCGCGGACTGTCGCGCACCTTCCAGATCAACCAGCTCTACGCCGACCTGACGCCGCTCGAGACCGTCGGGCTTGCGGTGTCGGAACGTCTCGGCCGCGGTGCCGACTGGTGGCGGCGGATGGGCACCCGCGACGACGTCAACGCCGAGATCGCCGAGAACCTGACCCGCTTCCATCTGCTCGACGTCATGAACCAACCGACCGTGACACTGCCCTACGGCAAGCAGCGCCTGCTGGAAATTGCCGTCGCGCTGGCGACCAGGCCGCGCGTGCTGCTGCTGGACGAGCCCGCCGCTGGCGTGCCCGAGAGCGAGCGCCACGATATCCTGGCCGCCGTCGCCGCGCTGCCGCGCGACGTCACCGTGCTTCTGATCGAGCACGACATGGATCTCGTGTTCTCGTTCGCCGACCGCATCTCGGTGCTGGTCAACGGGGCGATGCTGGTGGAAGGTCCGCCGGACCAGGTAGCGCGCGATCCCCAGGTCAAGGCGGTCTATCTCGGCGAGGGCGCCGATGCCTGATCTCCTGAGCATCGAAGGCTTGCGCGCGGGCTATGGCGAAGCGGTGGTATTGCCCGGCATGTCGCTGCGGCTTGCCGAAAGCGAGGTGCTGGCGCTGCTCGGCCGCAACGGTACCGGCAAGACCACGTTGATCAATTCAATCGTTGGCGTCACCCGCCGTTTTGGCGGAACCGTCAGGGTTGGCGGCCTTGACATCACGCCGATGCGGCCGGACCAGCGGGCCCGGGCCGGCATCGGCTGGGTACCCCAGGAGCGCAACATCTTCCGCTCGCTGACGGTGGAAGAAAACATGACCGCGGTGGCTCAGCCCGGACCGTGGACGGTCGCCAGGGTCTACGAGATGTTTCCGCGGCTGAAGGAGCGCCGCAACAATTTCGGCAATCAACTCTCCGGCGGCGAGCAGCAGATGCTGGCGATCGGCCGCGCGCTCACGCTCAATCCAAAAGTATTGCTGCTGGACGAACCGACCGAGGGGCTGGCTCCGATTATCGTCGAGGAACTGCTGAAGGCGATCGGCAGCATCACCCGCGCCGGCGGCACCTGTTCCATTATCGTGGAACAGAATGCGCAAAAGATTCTGGGGCTCGCCGACCGCGTTGTGATATTGGAACGCGGCGCGATCGTCCATGACGCGGCGAGTGCCGCGCTGAAGGCCGACCCCGCGGTACTCGAACGTTACCTGGGTGTAGCGGGAAAGTCCTGATGGCGACATGTGCCGTCATTGCGAGGAGCGTTTGTGGATTGCTTCGCGGAGCCCGTCATGGGGCGCTCACTCGCGCGACCCTTTGGCTCGCAATGACGGATTTGAGC
>JBDTKD010000288.1:0-6843 GCA_039935515.1 Bradyrhizobium sp. | reverse complement strand
GGCTGCGGCGCGTGCCGCTTGCAGGTCGATGCCTCGTCGCTGCCTTCCGCCGCCCCCCACCGCAGCTCGACGCAGTCGTTCGGGTTGTAGGCCATCTCCAGATTTGCTGCCCGATCGACCACGTCCTTGAGCGACAGCGTCCACTGCGAGCCGTCGCTGCGGGTATAGGAAATCTTGCGCGCGGCGAGCTCGGAGGCGAGCACGCCCTGTAATTCGCTCTTCGCGTCCGCGATGCTCTTGCCGCCCGGCAACAAATAGCGCTCCGACCGTCGTGCGAAGTGACCGGGAAACCCGCGCACCACGTCGATCGCGATCAGCAGCCGGAAATCGCGCGCCGGCGTCGAGTAATCTTCCCAGGCGCCGGTCGTCTCGAAGATCGAAGCGCCATTCGGCATGGCGGTCTCGCCGCGCTCCTTCTCCTGGTATTTTCGTCCGTTCTCGACCGAGGTGACGCGCGTTTTCACCTGCTCTTCGAGGCTCGTGATGGCGTCCGTCATCGCCCGCACCGGATCGAGCGGCTCGGGCGACATCACGTCATCCATGCGATCGTAAAAATCCTCACCGCTCAACTGTGACTGCTGCAGCGAAAAATCGCCGTATTGCGGATTCTTGCCGATTTCGGCGTTGGTCAATCGGCGCAATGGGCCGTTCTTGTCGCGCATGATCGGCCGGAAGTGCTTGAAGCCGGGGCTGCCGAGCGCGGGATCGTGCACGAACAGGAAATTGCCGCGCCAGAAGCGCTTGCGCGTGATCGATCCGTCCGGCTCGGCGTCGACGGCGAGGAAGACGCCCGGCGTGCCGTTCGATTCCGGCACCCGACGCACCAGCATCAGAACGTGGCCGTAGGGGTCGGCGTACACCGTCCCTGGGCGCAGCGCCTGCTGGGTCAGCGGAACGGTGTAAAAATCCGTATTGTCGTCGCTCGCCGCCACGCGGACGGCGCCGGTGTGGACGACGTCGCCGACGTCCCGCAGATATTCGCCGAACGTGGTCGGGCGCTTCGGCTTCGGCGCGGGCGGATTGGCCGGTGGATTCGCGGACGGCTCGACCGGACGCGGCTGGCCCAGCAAGCCCAGCAGGGTCGGAGCCGGCGCGGGGGGCGTGGCGGCGGCGGGGGTGACCGATGCGATGTCCTGCTCGGGCGGCGGTGCCGGACGCGTGACTTCGGGATGCTCGATGTCGAACCACTGGTAGCATTTGGGCGGCTTGCCGGCGGTGCCGCGCGAGCAATTCGAATAGCCGAACGGCAGTCCCATCTTGAAGGCGAAATAGGCGCGCAGGAAGTAGACAAAGTCGGCACAGTCGGGGCGAAGGCCGATCCCCAGTTTGTCTTCGCCGATGTCCAGATAGTTGAACAGGAAGTTGCGCGATCGGTCGCGCAGCACGTCATTCCAAGCCTTCCATGACAGCTCCTGGTCGAGCGGCGCGTCGAACAGCTTCGCGATCCATGCCGAAAACAGGTTCTCGGTCTCATGGTTCCAGCTATTGCGCACTTGCCAGAAGCTCCCCGCCGGCGTGTGGGGCGGCGCCGGCTTGCGCGCGTTCACGACGATGTCGCGGGTGATCGCGCTGCATTCCGCCGGCGGGTGGTCGAGCGTCAGCGTCGCGCGCCACGTCCCCGCGGCCGGCGCGGCGACCTCGGCGAACCAGGAATAGGGCGGCCCGTCATGCCGGTCGGGCGATTTGGCCGCGACGCTTCCATCGGGCGCGATCAGCGAAAGCGTTCCCTCGACCGGCTTTTGAGTAACGACCATGACGCGCAACGGCGCGCCCTTCCACGGCGCGAGCGGCGAAGGCAACACCGTGAGCTCGGCCGCCTCTGCGCAGTTGCCGGATGCCGCTTCGGCCGCTGCGTCCCCTGCCGAGAAAAACAATCCAGATGCGATCAGCAGCGATGCCGTCGTAACAGCAAACCGGTGTGCGAGAAGCATGGGAATCCTGACCTTCCTGCAGGCCCCGGCCCGGCTGGCGGGGCTGGAGCGAAGGATACCGAATTGGCAGCGATCAGTCAGCCAATTTGGCGGCGATTTTGCGGCCCCGCCGATCGTAAAACTGTCGCCGGCCCGGCGCTCTCGATATGGAACGCCAGCAATGTTACAGTCCGGTCCATCACGAGCTCTTCGGAAGGACTTTCCTGCTCATGCCCATCCTGCGTCTCGCCGCCATCCTCGTTGTCCTCACCCTCGCAACTCCCGCGCTCGCCGCGCGCTGCGGCGGCGATTTCGGCACGTTCATTTCTAGCATGTCGGCGGAGGCGCAGGCCGCGGGGATCTCGCAGGGCGTGATTTCGCAGGCGTTTGGCGGCGTGACGGAGGACGCGGCGGTTTTGAATTTCGACCGCCGCCAGCGCTACACCTTCAACAAGACGTTCGAGCAATATGTCGCGACCCGGGTCGGGGCGGGACGCATCAATGGCGGCCGGGCGATGCTGCAGCGTCACGCGGCGCTGTTGTCGCGGATCGAGGCGCGGTTCGGAGTGCCGCCGCAGATCCTGGTCGCGATCTGGGGCCTGGAGACCGATTTCGGCAAGGGCGATATGGGCCGGCTGCCGGTGATCCGGACGCTCGCCACGCTCGCGCATGATTGCCGCCGCTCCGAACTGTTCCAGGCTGAACTGCTGGCGGCGCTGAAGATCGTGCAACGCGGCGACCTGCCGCTGCGCGATCTGATCGGCGCCTACGCCGGCGAGATCGGGCAGACGCAATTCCTGCCGTCGTCCTATATCAAATACGGCGTCGATTTCGACGGCGACGGCCGCGTCGACCTGCGCCACAGCGTCGCCGACGTGCTCGCCTCCACCGCCAATCTGCTGCACACCAACGGCTTCAAGAACGGCGCGCCGTATGGCGAAGGCAGCGCGAATTTCGAGGCGATGCGCGAATGGAATCACGCCACGATCTACCGCAAGACCATCGCCTATTTCGCCGACCGCCTGGTCGGGCGATGAGGCCGCGCAATGACGGTGAAATTTCGTAGCCCGGATGGCGCGCAGCGAAATCCGGGGCCATCCCATCCGCATTGCGATTCCCGGATTGCGCTGCGCTCCATCCGGGCTACCTATCGGCAGCAATCAAAAGGCGGGATCGAGGCCCGCCGTTTTTGGTCAAATCATCTCGCCCCAAATCATCTCGCTCGGTGTGAGGGGCCCGGGCGGAGCGGGACTCCACCCGGGCCTGAAGTCACTTCTTGGACTTCTTGGCTTTCTTTGCCTTCTTCGCCTTTTTCGCCTTCTTCGCTTTCTTAGCCATAGCATCCTCATTTGGGTTTAATGGGTGGAAACGCGACACGAGGCATGCTCGGCGGAGGGCCAGCCTCGCAATATCCTCAAATCTAATCCCAACAGATTCGCGGCGCGCTGCCCCGTACCGTGATGCCGCTGTCATCGCGTTATCCACAGTTGTTACGCGTTTTGACGGGTTTTTCCCCGGTTGCGGTGCGCAGCGCGCCGCAAAACCGCCGCACGCCGCCTGAGCTGCGCCGCTCGCGCCACGGCGTCAGGGTTAACGAGGTGCGAACGCCGGCGCCATCCTGCACCGATCCGGAACAGGCAAGGGCCGCTAAATGCCTTCTTCATCAATTCAAAACCACGGCGTCGAATGTTGTGCGGCGGTGAGAGTCCGTTAAGTCGCGCGGCCGCATCCTCGTTGCAACAAAGCGGGGGTGTCTTGGACAGACCGTTCGACACGGGAGGCGGAGCCATGAGCGTTCTGGGTGCGCGATGCTAAGCGTTCCGACGCTGTGGATGGTGTTTGTCATCAATTTTCTCGCGCTTGGCCTGATCTGGGCCTACATCATGCGCAGCTATCCCACTTTCGAGGCGGCGCGGTTCTGGACCGGCTCGGCGTTTGCTGCGGCCGGTGGCGCGGCGCTCGCGATGCTGCGCATCGTCGCGGTGGATTCGCTGGTGCCGCTGCTCGCCGGCGGTACCGTGCTGATTTTTGCCGCCTGCCTCGGCGCCATGGGCATCAACCGGTTCTACGACCGCGAGGTCAGCTGGCGTGACGCCGCGCTGATTACCGGATTGAGTTTTGCCGGGCTGACGTTCTTCCTGGTCGGGCACGACAGCGCGGCCATGCGGGTCTCGATCTATTCGATCGGCCAGTCCATCCCGCTCGCGCTGACGCTGAAGCTGTTGCTGTCGCGGCGGAACGGTTGCGTCAATCCCGGCGCCCGGCTCGCGGCGATGGTTGCCATTGTCATTATCGCCATTTACGGCGTCCGCCTGGCCGGCAGCCTGCTCGGCGGCGACGTCTCCTTCGTTCGCTTCAGCCCGCTGCAGTCGGTGCTGATTCTGGCGCTGGTGTTCCTGTCAATGGCCTGGAATTTCGGCCTGCTGCTGATGGCGATGGATCGGCTGCGCAACGAGGTCGCCGATCTCGCGCTGCTCGACGATCTCACCGGCGTCGGCAACCGCCGTCATCTGCTGCAGCGCCTGAGCGAGGAGTGTGCCAGGGCCGAGCGCCGCGGCGAGGCGTTCTCGCTGCTCGTGATCGATCTCGACGGCTTCAAGATGATCAACGATACCCACGGCCACGCCGCCGGCGACGCCTGCCTGCAGCATTTCACCCTGATGGCGCAGACCCGGCTGCGGCCCGGCGACATGCTGGCGCGCACCGGCGGCGACGAGTTCTGCGTCGTGCTGCCGGCCAGCACCCTGCGCGAGGGCGCGATGATCGCGCGACGCATCCTGGATGTGTGCCGCGAAGATGCGGAGGCCTGCGTCGGTGCCGATATCCCGATCGCGATCTCGATCGGCGTCGCGCAGTGGACCAGAGACATGGGCGTGTTCCCGGACCGGCTGATCGCAGCCGCCGACCACGCGCTTTACGCCGCCAAGAACGAGGGCAAGAACCGCTATGCGGTCGATGAGCCGGCGCCACCAGCGCTCGAATATGAGGCGATCCTCGAGCAGACTCTGCGCAAGCGCGCATAGGACACCGGCCAGGCGGTTTCGCCAGCTTGCGGCGGCGTTGTGCGCCATTGTCATTCTTGCTCCGGCAGCCGCGCTGCCCGACCTGGCAACGATCGCGCGCGCGTCGGGCACGCCGGAGATTCCCGGCCTGAAGATGGTCTGGCTGGCGCCGTGGGGCGAGGTGGCCAAGGCCCATCCCTGGGGCAACATCATCGTGCACCAGACCGAGGGACCGGTGGGCTCGGCGCGCTCCGGCGCACTCGAACAGGCCAAACATCCGACCCGGCGCGGCCTCACCGTCTGGGTCGAAACCGACGGCACCGTGTACTGGGCCGTGCCGGAAGATCGGGTTCCAACCCATGGCGACGGCGCCAACCGCAGCGACAACAAATATATCGACAATCGCCCGACCTATCATCAGGTGGTCGGCGGCAATTCAATCGGGGTGGAATTCGCCGGCAATTATCCCGACGTGACCCGCGAGGCGACCCTGGCGCAGATCGCGGCGTGGCGAATTCTGGTCAAGGTGCTGCGGGCGCGCTACGGCATCCCCGCCGAGCGGATCTATGCGCATGACTGGATCGACTATAAGGACGCTCGCTATTGCGAAGGCTGCGCGCTCGCCACCCTGGCGCGGCAGCCCGGCCTTTAGGTCGCGCTGATGGTTGTTTCAAATCGGCTGCGCCATCCAGCGGAAGATACGGCTGATCAGTCCGGGCCGGTGCGGCTGCTGCGCCGGCGCCGCCTCGTCTTCCGCGACGCAGCGTTGATGGAAATATTCGTAGAAGGCGAGGTCGTTCGGCTCGGTGACGGTGAAATTCTCCCCGCCCACAAATACCGTGTAGTCGTAGAAGAACGGGCCGAGGAAAGGCATGGTCGGCGAGGCGCGATCCTTTGAGATGACGAATTCCGAGGGATCGAGTCCGTGCGCGATCATGGCCTGCTCGAGCTGCGGCAGCTCGCGCAGGAACGCGGGAGAAAACCCGCCGACGGTTGATTGCAATTTGATCGCCATGTGACCGCTGAGCGTACCCGCACCCATAGCGTTTTCGAGCGAAGTGGGTACCGGTTCGCGTGAAGAAAACGCGTCAAAACAAGAAAACCAGAGCCTGTTCTGATTCAACGAACAGGCTCTCGACTGGCAGCGCCAGTCCGGATTGGTCGCGCGAGAAGTGCGGCAGGTTCGGGCGGCTACCCCGTCCCAAACAAAAAGCCGGCGTTGCCGCCGGCTTTTGCCGTTCGTCGCCTTGTCGGCGAAGTCAGTGCGCAGCTTCCAGTGCGGCCTGCTCCTGCCGGGCGATCGTGCCCTTCACGGCGGACTGCACCTTCTCAAAAGCGCGGACTTCGATCTGCCGCACCCGCTCGCGCGATACCCCGAATTCGCTGGCGAGATCTTCCAGGGTCATCGGATCGTCCGCCAGGCGCCGCGCCTCGAAGATGCGGCGCTCGCGCGGATTGAGCACCCCGATGGCGCCGTTCAGCGCCTTGCGGCGATGATCGAACTCCTCGTGCTCGGCCATGATGGCTTCCTGATTGGGCGTATTGTCGACCAGCCAGTCCTGCCATTCGCCAGCCTCGCCGTCGTCGCGGATCGGCGCGTTGAGCGAGGCATCGCCGCCGAGACGGCGGTTCATGTCGACCACATCCTGGTCGGTGACGCCAAGGCGCTTGGCAATCAGCTTCACCTGGTCGGGGTGCAGATCGCCCTCGTCCAGCGCGGAGATCTTGCTCTTCGCCTTGCGCAGGTTGAAGAACAGCTTCTTCTGGTTCGCGGTGGTGCCCATCTTCACAAGCGACCACGAACGCAGGATATACTCTTGAATCGACGCCTTGATCCACCACATGGCGTAGGTAGCGAGTCGAAAACCCTTTTCGGGCTCGAACCGCTTCACCGCCTGCATCAGGCCGACATTGCCTTCCGAGACGACCTC
>JBDTKD010000287.1:0-3273 GCA_039935515.1 Bradyrhizobium sp. | reverse complement strand
CGATTTGACCACTTGCGGCAAAAACATTTTTCCGTCGCCGAAGAGGTCGCCGACGATGTTCATCCCGGCCATTAGCGGGCCTTCGATGACGTCGAGCGGACGCGCCGCGAGCTTGCGGGCATCCTCGGTGTCGACGTCGATATATTCGTTGATGCCGTGCACCAGCGCGTGGCTGAGCCGCTTGTCGACCGGCCATTCGCGCCAGGCGAGATCGGTTTCCCTGGCCTGCTTCTCCTTGCCGCGGAATTTTTCCGCGAGCGCCAGCAGGCGCTCGGAGGCGCCGGGGTCGCGGTTGAGGATGACGTCCTCGCAGACCTGGCGCAGTTCGGGATCGATGTCGTCATAGACGATCATCTGCCCGGCATTGACAATGCCCATGTCCATGCCGGCCTTGATGGCATGATAAAGGAACACCGAATGCATGGCTTCGCGCACCGGCTCGTTGCCGCGGAACGAGAACGAGAGGTTGGAGACGCCGCCGGAAATATGCGCATGCGGCAGGTTGTGGCGGATCCAGCGCGCCGCCTCGATGAAATCGACGCCGTAATTGTTGTGCTCCTCGAGCCCGGTCGCGATCGCAAAGATGTTGGGATCGAAGATGATGTCCTCGGGCGGGAAATCCAGTTGCCCGACCAGGATGTCGTAGGCACGCTTGCAGATCTCGGTCTTGCGCGCGAACGTATCGGCCTGGCCGGCCTCGTCGAACGCCATCACCACCACGGCCGCGCCGTGCCGCCGGGCGATCCTCGCCTCGTGGATGAACTTCTCCTCGCCTTCCTTCATCGAGATCGAATTGACCACCGGCTTGCCCTGGATGCACTTCAGGCCGGCTTCGATCACCGCGAATTTGGAGGAATCGACCATGACCGGGACGCGGGCGATGTCGGGCTCGGCGGCGACGAGGTTGAGGAAGGTCACCATCGCGGCTTCGGAGTCGAGCAGGCCTTCGTCCATGTTGACGTCGATGATCTGGGCGCCGTTCTCGACCTGGTCACGCGCCACTTGAAGCGCTGCGGTATAGTCGCCCGCGGTGACCAGCTTGCGGAATCGCGCCGAGCCGGTGACGTTGGTGCGTTCGCCGATATTGACGAACGGGATCGCCGGCGTGAGTTCGAACGGCTCGAGACCGGACAGCCGCAGCCGCGGTTCGATCAGCGGAATTTTCCGCGGCGGGTGCGGCGCGACCGCGGCCGCAATCGCCGCGATATGATCCGGCGTGGTGCCGCAGCAGCCGCCGACGATGTTGACCAGGCCTCCTTGCGCGAACTCGCCGATCAGCCGCGCCATATAATCCGGGCTCTCGTCGTACTGGCCGAATTCATTGGGCAGCCCGGCATTCGGATAGGCGCAGACCAGGGTGTCGGCAACGCGGCCGATATCGGCGATATGGGCGCGCAGATCTTCGGCGCCGAGCGCGCAGTTGAAGCCGACGGTGATGGGCCGGGCGTGACGGATCGAATTCCAGAACGCCTCCGGCAACTGGCCCGACAGCAGCCGGCCGGATTTGTCGGTAATGGTGCCCGAGATCATCACCGGCACGTCGATGCCGCGCGCCTCGGCGATCTCCGAGATGGCATAAAGCGCCGCCTTGGCGTTCAAGGTATCGAAGATGGTTTCCAGCAGCAGCAGATCGGCGCCGCCGTCGAGCAGGCCGTTGATCTGCTCGCCATAGGCCTGGCGCAGGTCGTCGAAGCTGACGGCGCGGAAGCCGGGGTTCGACACGTCGGGCGAGATCGAGGCGGTGCGGTTGGTCGGGCCGATCGCGCCGGCGACAAAGCGCGGCTTGCCGTCCTCGGCACTGACGCGGGCCGCCGCGTTGCGCGCCAGTCTCGCGCCTTCGAGGTTCATCTCATAGGCGATGCCGGAAAGATCGTAGTCGGCCTGCGCGATCGAGGTCGACGAAAAGGTGTTGGTGGCGACAATATCGGCGCCGGCGCGCAGATAATCGGCGTGAATGTCCTCGATCGCCCGCGGCTGGGTCAGGATCAACAGGTCGTTGTTGCCCCGGAGGTCGCGATGAAAATCCCGGTAGCGTTCGCCACGGAACGCCGCCTCGTCGTATTCGAGTGCCTGGATCATGGTGCCCATGGCACCGTCGAGCACCAGCACGCGCTCGCGGGCAGCAGCAAGCAGGGCGGTTCTTTTGGGGGAAACGGGCAAGCTCATCGGATCAGGCGGCTTTCTGCGCGCTTTGCGGACGGATGCCGAGCAAATGGCTGATCGCGAACACGAGGTCGGCGCGGTTCATGGTGTAGAAGTGAAAGGTATCGACGCCGTGCTTGGCGAGTTTTTGCACCTGGCCGGCGGCGACGGTGGCCGCTACCAGCTTGCGGGTCTCGAGATCGTCGTCGAGGCCGTCGAACTTGGCGGCGAGCCAGTCCGGCACCGTGGTGCCGGCACGGGTCACGAAGGCGCGGGCCTGCTTGAAATTGTGCATCGGCATGATCCCGGGCACGATCGGAATAGCGATGCCGCGGGCGCGAACCCGGTCGAGATAGCGATGATAGAGGTCGTTGTCGAAGAACACCTGGGTGATGGCGCGGGTGGCGCCGGCATCGACCTTGGCCTGGAGCACGTCGATGTCGGCGTCGAAGTCGCGGCTTTCCGGATGCTTCTCGGGATAGGCGGAGACCGAAATCTCGATGTCGCCGTGCAACCGCTTGATGCCGGCGACGAGCTCGGCCGAACTGCGATAGCCATCCGGGTGGGTCGTGTAGGCGGTGCCGATGCCGCCCGGCGGATCGCCGCGCAAGGCGACGATATGGCGGACCCCGAGATCGTGATAGCGGCTGACGATATCATCGATCTCGCCGCGCGCCGCGCCGACGCAGGTCAGATGCGCTGCAGGCGTCAGGCGCGTCTCGGACAGGATGCGCGCAATGGTCGAATGGGTACGCTCGCGGGTCGATCCGCCGGCGCCATAGGTCACCGATACGAAATTGGGTGTCAGCGGCGCGAGCCGGCTGATGGTTTCCCACAGGCTGCGCTCCATCTCCTCGGTCTTCGGTGGGAAGAACTCGAAGGAGATCGCCGGCGATTTCGCCGCGGGGTGCCCATCGGCTCGGCAGGACGATATCTCGGCCATGGCACCACTCACTCCACTCGCACAGTCCGGACGGTTGGCTTTAGCTGTGAAGACACTAAAATAGGGCAATCAGGGCCGGCCAAACAGCCCATCTATAGTGGGAAATGGCCCAATTTTTACAGAATTGATGGTATAATGGAGTACGTTTGGCATAGTTGGGCAGAAGCTGAGGAGATTAGCGGTTGGCA
>JBDTKD010000286.1:0-4280 GCA_039935515.1 Bradyrhizobium sp. | reverse complement strand
GATATCGCCCAGATCGGCCTCGTCTGCGTGCTCGGCTATGCCGATTTCCGCTTTGCCGATTGCGGCTGGCGCAAGGCCTACCCGAAGCTCGACGCCTTCCACCAGAAGATGCTGCAGCGGCCTTCGGTCAAGGTCTCGGTACCGCCGGCGGCATGAACCGCGGGAGATTGTCATGAGCCTCAAACTCACCGTCGGCGATTTCACCATCCATCGCATCATCGAACAGGAAACCACCTTCCTGCCGGCGCTGGAGCTATTTCCCGGGCTGACGCCTGAGCTACTGGTTGAGAACAGGCCCTGGATGCGGCAAGCCGGCGCGATCGATGCAAGCGACGTGCTGATCCTGTGCTTCCAGTCCTATATCGTCAGGACGCCGCACCACACCATTCTGGTCGACAGCTGCATCGGCAACGACAAGCCGCGGCCATTGCGCCCGAAATGGAATATGAAAACCGATGACACCTATATGAAGGCATTGGCGGCCGCGGGCGTCTCGGTCGGCGATATCGATTTCGTGATGTGCACGCATCTGCATGTCGACCATGTCGGCTGGAATACCCGGCTGGAAAACGGCCGCTGGGTGCCGACCTTCCCCAAGGCGCGCTATGTGTTCGGCAAAGGCGAATTCGACTACTGGAGCGAGCAAAACGCGAAAGCGGCGGTGCCGCCCTTCGCCGACAGCGTGCTGCCGATCGTCGAAGCCAACAAGGCCGAGATCGTGCGTGACGATTACGCGCTCGGCGATCACGTTCGCATCCTGCCGACGCCGGGACACACGCCGGGGCATGTCGCGTTTACTTTCGGCCGCGGCAGGGACGATGCCGTCATCTGCGGCGACCTGATGCACTCACCGCTGCAGACGCATTATCCGGAACTGTCCGCGAAATTCGACGTCGATCCGGCCCAGGCGGCGACGTCACGGCGGAATTTCCTCGAGCGCTATTGCGACACCGATACGCTGTGCTGCACCGCGCATTTCCCCTCGCCGTCGACCGGAAAAATCCGCCGCACAGGCAGCGGATTTTCCTGCCAGGCGATCGAGGCGGATTAGCGCAATTTCGACCTCAATGGCTTCATCCTTCGAGACGCATCGCTTTGCGTCGCTCCTCAGGATGAGGTCTTAGATCCTCATGGTGAGGAGCGCGGCAACGCCGCGCGTCTCGAACCACGAGGCCCGCGCTGGCCGTCATGATTCGACCCAGGCGCAATATGCGCTAGACGCGGCTCAATCGAACAGGCTCGGGGTGTGATTGACGACCGCGCCTTCGATCGCCAGCATCTTGAGCTTGGTGACGACGCCGCCATTGGCGGAAAATCCGCCGGGCTTGCCGCCGGCGGCCAGCACGCGATGGCACGGCACCACGATCGGGCACGGGTTGCGTCCGAGCGCCTGGCCGACATCCCGCGACAGCTCGACGCCGCCGAGCCGTTTGGCGATGTCGCCATAGGTCATGGTCTTGCCCGGCGGGATGGTGCGCGCGATGTCGTAGACGCCGCGATTGAATTCCGGCACGTCCTCGAGATCGAGCACGACCTCGCTGAGATCGTTCGGCTTGCCCGCGAGCAATTCAACGATCCCGTCGATCGCGTGTTGCACCTCGGCCGGCGGCGGCGCTTCCGCGATGTCGCCATGGCGCTGACGGAGGCGGCCACGGGTCTTGTGTTCGGTTGCCATCGGCAACTGCACCGCATGAATGCCGCGCTCGCCCCACACAATGCCGCAGCGGCCGATCGCGGTGTCGAAGATTGCAAATTTGTATTCGGTCATGGCTGGCTCCAGATCCGGTGGCTCCACGATATGAGCTTGATGCCTGGTCCGGAATCTAGGCTTGGAGATAGTTGCTATCCACCCGGATTCCGGGAAAAATTCAAGGCTCCTGTCATTCCGGAGCGCGAAGCGAACCCGGAATCTCGAGATGCCGGGTTCACGCTAACGCGCGCCCCGGAACGACGAATATAGGCATACCGTGGTTTTCATGGAAAGATCGGCCATCGTTCGCTCACCGCGTATTTCCCGGAAGTCCCATGCAAACCCTCCCCGTCAACGGATACGACATGGCCTATCTCGAGGTCGGCGAGGGGCCGCCGCTGGTCTGCGTGCATGGCACGCTGGGGGATTTCCGCACCTGGTCGGCGGTGCTCGGGCCGCTGTCGAAGCGGCACCGGGTGATTTCGGTCTCCCTGCGGCACTTTTTCCCTGAGCACTGGGATGGCGCCGGCGACGACTATTTGATGAGCCAGCACGTCGCTGACGTGATCAGCTTCATCGAGCAGCTGGACGCGAGGCCGGTGGACCTGATGGGACATTCGCGGGGAGGGCACATCTCGTTCCGGATCGCCCAGCAGCGGCCGGAGCTGCTGCGCAGACTGATGCTGGCCGAACCGGGCGGCGAGCTCGACGCCACGCTCGGCCCCGCAGCGGCGACACCCGGCCCCTCGCAGCGCAGCGCACGGTTCGCCGCCGCGGCGGACATGGTGGCGAAGGGCGATATCGACGGCGCACTGAAACTGTTCTTCGATACGATCGATGGCGAAGGCGCCTGGGCACGGCTGCCGGCCGCGCCCAGGCAGCAATTGCGCGACAACGCCACCACGCTGATCGGGCAGGTCGGCGAGAATCGCAGGCCCTACAGCAAGACGGACGCCCAATCGATCCGAACTCCCACCCTGTTCATAGGAGGCGCCGACACAAAGGGCGCCCTGCCCGCGGTGCTGCGTGCGCTGGCGGCCGAGGTTCGCGGCGCAAGGACCGTGATCATACCGGGCACAAGGCACTGGATGTTCGAGCAGGCGCCGCAGCAGTTTTCGAAGATCGTGCTGGAGTTTTTGGCGAGCTGAAGAGGGATGACTTTTCGACCTAATCTGGCGACACTCAAGGTTGACGGGCATGGCGAGGACGACGATAAGGCGGCCTGGCAGCCGAGGAGCGGCTCCTGGCCGCGTCTCGGAGGATGAACCGGGAGGCCTCATGGTTCGAGACGCGCGAAGACGCGCTCCTCACCATGAGGAGAGACAGAAGCCAACAGGAGGACGTGTCATGAAACTGACCCAGCAACAGATCGACGACTTCAACCGCGAAGGGTGGTTGTTCCTGCCGGAGCTGTTCAGCCGTGAGGAAGTGGCCTTTTTGGCGCACGAGGCCTTGGGCATCTATGACACCGACCGCCCGGAGGTGTGGCGCGAGAAGAGCGGCGCACCGCGCACCGCCTTTGCCGCGCATCTCTACAACGAGGCGTTCGGCCTGCTCGGCGCCCATCCGCGCATGATCGATCCGGTCGAGCAGATCTTCGGCGAGAAGGTCTACATGCACCAATACAAGATCAACGCCAAATCGGCCTTCACCGGCGACGTCTGGCAATGGCACCAGGATTACGGCACCTGGAAACGCGACGACGGCATGCCGCAGCCGCGGGCGATGAACATCGCGATCTTTCTCGACGAGGTGATGCCTATCAACGGCCCGCTGATGCTGGTGCCGAAAAGCCAGCATGCCGGCGACCTCAAGGCGGCGCACGACCTTGAGACCACCTCATACCCGCTGTGGACGCTAGACGAGGAAACCGTCACGCGGCTGGTGAAGGAAGGCGGCATTGTCGCGCCGACCGGCAACGCCGGCGGCATGCTGATGTTCCACGGCAATCTGGTGCACGGCTCGGCCGGCAACATCACGCCCTATCCGCGCAAGATCGTCTATCTGACGCTGAACGCGGCTTCCAACTACATCCGCACGCCGACGCGGCCGGACTATATCGCCCATCGCGACTTCACGCCGATCAGGACCGTGGACGACGACGCGCTGCTCCGGCTCGCGCGCAGCCACCGCGAGGCGGCGGAGTAGCAGAGGTCTCTCCGTCATTGCGATCCAACGGGTCGCGCGAATGCGCGCTCGATGACAGGCTCCGCGAAGCAATCCATGGCGCGGCAAGCGGAGGCATGGATTGCTTCGTCGCTTGCGCTCCTCGCAATGACGGCTGCAAACATTCGTAGCCCGGATGCAGCGCAGCGCAATCCGGGAGTCGCGAGGCGAAGGAGACGGTCCCCGGATTTCGCTGCGCTGCATCCGGGCTACAATTCTTCCGGGGCGCGCGTCAGCGCGAGCCCCGGAATCCATACTCCCGATCGTGGTTATGGATTCCGGGCCTGCGCCAAGCGGCGCATCCCGGAATGACGAAGCATGGATTGCTTCGCGGAGCCTGTCATCGGGCGCGCATTCGCGCGACCCGTTGGATCGCAATGACGGAGAGACCTCTGCTACTCCGCCGCCTCGCGGTGGCTGCGCG
>JBDTKD010000285.1:0-4395 GCA_039935515.1 Bradyrhizobium sp. | reverse complement strand
GGCAAAGGTGATGACGACGCCTTCTACGCCGTTGTCCTGGGTGTGATAGGGCAATATCCGGCGGATGTACCAGGTGCCGCTCCGTGCTTCGATTTCCCGCTCAACGGGGCTAAGGGTCTGCAGCACTGCTCGCGCGTCCGCGAGAAGTGCGCTATCGGCCGTCAGTGAGCTTAGGTCCGCGAGCGGTCGGCCGATATCGCTGGGAATGACGCTAAAAAGTGCCTTAGTGGCAGGCGTAAAGAAGCGGATGTTGAGTTTGGTGTCGAGAAAGAGCGTCGCGACATCGGTGCTGTAAAGAATATTTTGCAGATCGTTGGAGGTCGTGCGCTGCCGCTCCAGCGTTTCCTGAAGCTGACTATTGAGAGCGGTCAGCTCCTCGTTAAGCGATTGTAATTCTTCCTTCGATGTCAGGAGCTCTTCATTGGTGGATTGGTATTCCTCGTTTAAGGACAAGGCTTCTTCGTTGATCGCCTTCTGTTGTTCGCTGGAGATCTCAAGGTTGCGAATAGCGCCCAACAGTTCTGCTCTCGTGGCCTCGAGTTCCTGCTCAAGTTCAGCGACCCGGTTAGCGTCCAATGGCGTGGCACGACGCCCTTTCTTTTGTTCGTGCGCCGGCTCATCGATGAAGCAGACCAGCAACAGGCTTTCACCCGCGCTCAGAACCGGATGTACGGCTATGTTGAACGCGCTCGCACCCTGCTTCGCACGGCCGCCGTCGACGACAATACGCAGATTTTCCTGAGTAGCCCGCTGTATCGCAGCTCGAAGCCTGATACGGATGTTGGGGCGTGCCATGGCGAGCAGATCGCGCGTAGGACGACCCGTCGGCACGTGAAGATAGCGATCGGTCGATCCCAGATAATAAAGACATTCATGCTTGCTGTTGATCAGGATTGCCGCTGGCGCATAACTCTCCATCACCAGCCGCCTGCAGAACTCGGCGAGTGTGGTTTGGCGGGAGGGCGCAGGGTCTTGTCCCGCGTGCGCGGGCAGACGCAAGCCGTCACCGACGCTCAGCGAAAAGCCGAGTTCGCCCGGCCGGCTGCGGCCGATGTGCCGGTAGATCCGCTCGGGCTTGGAGATCGCTTCAAAACGACCGTCGGCGTTGACCACCGTCTCCGAGCTGCCGAGCAGAAGCAGACCACCCTCGCGCAATGCGAAATGGAAGAGCGAGATAACCTTTGTCTGCGCCTCGGGGAGCAAATAGATCAGAAGATTGCGGCATGAAACCAGGTCGAGGCGGGAGAATGGCGGATCGGCCAGGACATCCTGTACGGTGAAGACCACAACAGCTCGCAGCTCGGGCAAAACCCTGTAGCCTTGATCTTCCTTGGTAAAGAAGCGGGCTAGACGTTCCGACGAAACGTCTGCCTCGATCGCTAATGGGTAGAGACCCTCGCGCGCCCTAGCGACGGCGTCCGGATCGACATCGGAAGCAAAGACCTGAAGCTTGATGTTGCGCTTCGCCGCCGCGATTTGCTCGCGGAAGAGCATAGCAAGCGAATATGTTTCTTCCCCCGTGCTGCACCCAGCTATCCAGATTCGCAGCGGCTGATCAGGCGCATGGTTGCGGACCAGGTCAGGAACGATCTTCTCCGCCAGGAGATCAAATACCTTCGGATCCCGGAAGAAGCTGGTGACATTGATGAGCAAGTCCTTGGCGAGAAGGTCCAGCTCGCGAGCGTCGCCGTGCAGGATCTTGAGATAGCGATCCATATCGTCGGCCTCGACCGCCGCCATCGCCATGCGCCGCTCGATCCGACGTTGCAGCGTGCCCGACTTGTAGAGTCTGAAATCGTGCGCGGTCTTGGTACGAAGAAGATCGATAACTTCCGACAGCCAACCCTCGGCCGTGTCCTGCGGACGCAAACTGTTCTGCGTGCGCGTGAGCGACATTCGCCGGTCATATTTGACGAGCGCGTCGGGAATCTCGGCGACCGGAAGCACAAGATCAACAGCGCCGGTCAGAATCGCATTGCGCGGCATGCCGTCATGGGCGGCCTCGTCGGGATCCTGCGCGATAACGAGTCCGCCTTTTGCCTTCACGGCTTTCAACCCTAGGCTGCCATCAGCCGCCGTTCCGGACAGGATCACGCCGACAGCGCGCTCGCCGTATTCCTCCGCCAGTGAGCGCAGCAAAAAGTCGAAAGGTAGGCGCGCACCATGAGGCGCCAGCGGCTCTGAGAGGTGCAGAGCGCCACTGCCAACCGACAGATAGGTCCCGGGAGGAATGACATAAAGATGGTCGCGCTCGAGCAGCACTCCATCTGCGGCTTGGCGCACAGTCATCGCGGTGTGGCTGGCCAGCAGGTCCACCATCATGCTCTCGTGGGTCGGATCGAGATGCTGGACGAGGATGAAAGCCATGCCGTTCCTGGCCGGCAGGGCCCCGACGAGCTTTCTGCAGGCATCGAGGCCGCCCGCCGAGGCGCCTACCCCGACGATCAGGAAGTCGTCAAGGCCGCGAGGACGGCCGCGGACCGGCAGCGAGCGCGCTTTTGATCGGATACGCGCCGCTTTGGCCTGACGCGGGGAGCCTTTTGGCATGCTAACGATTCTCAAAAGTCTGCTTCTCAATGGGAGGAGTAATTCGATCCGGCGATGGCGCTGATGGCGGCGTCCACGCGCCGACCTCACCTGCACCGACACCGTTGCCGGCATTAACCTCGATCAACCCGTCCAATTTCCAACCGGCCGGGCTAAGGGGCGGCAGACCACGTAGTTTCCGAACCTGTTTTCGGCAATCTCGGCTGGCTATAGTTGGAATTAGCAAGTCCGTGATCAGACCGTTGAGGCGGCGTGCGCGTACTATCCGGAATACAGCTCGTGCGGCCTCGTTGGGGTTTGCGGCGGCCTTTGCCAAAGATCGGAGATCCGACCGTGCAGCCGAGACGTAACACGCGCCTAACACGATCGCCGAGAATCCTGCCCAAGGATCAACCATCTGCGCCATTTTTCTTTTCGCCAAACCACTCACTTGCGCCGGATCAAGGCCGACGGCCGCCATCTGCCGACTTACGCGTCGATGGCCTTCCCTGCCCTGACGAAAGTCAGGATGAGACGCCCAATTTTTGGACTCTAGCCGTGGCGGATAATCGAATGTCAAGTATATTTCGTGATGAAATACTCATCAAAACGATGCCCGCTCCTGTTTGGACATGCCGGAGGTCTCCGCCCGGAATCTACCTCGGGTCCAGCACGAGAAACGCTATTCTCAGGAGGCGCTCGCCCCCGAGGTCGGCGTCGACCGGACCTATATCAGAGCGCTCGAGCGCGGCGCCTACAGCGCCAACATCGACATGCCCGACAAGCTCGCAGCTGTCCTGGGCGCCGAAACGGACATGCTGCTCCACCGCGCTTCAAAACTCGGTCGGAAGAAGCCTTTACCGTTCCGCGCCGGTGCCTACTGGAAGCCTCACAAGCAATAAAGTCTCGGGAATCATCCAGTGGCGCATTGGCTGACCTCCTGATGCCCCGCTCAAGCAAGCCAAGCTCTGCCGACATTCGCATACGTGCGACCCGCGGCTGGCCGCGCGAACACGGCGAAGAAGCTCCGGATCTTGCACTCACCGGCTCTGAGAAGGCCGAACTCGGGCGGGTGGCGCAGATTATCGACTTCCGGACCGTCGGCTCGGAAATATTTTCACAAGGAGGCGACGCTGCTTTCACCTATCTCCTAGCCGACGGGGTGGTTCGGATCTATCACACACTGCGCAGCGGCGAACGTCAGATCCTGGCGTTTCATTGGCCTGGCGATCTGTTCGGGCTCGCGGATCATGGAAAGTACGTCAATTCCGGGGAGAACATCGCCTCGTCCAGGGTCTACCGGTTCCAGATCAGAAAGCTTGAGCGCTTCCTTCTGAAGAATCCTAACATCCAGGATGCATTCCTCGTCAAGGCGGTATACGACCTGCGCAACGCGCAACGCCAACTCATTGTGATGGGACGGTTTAATATTTCGCGACGCCTTGCCGTCTTCCTGGTCGATTGTTCGGCCCATGAGCACTACTTCGATCAGAGCAAACAAATTCTGACCCTTCCGATGAGCCGGTACGACATCGCGGACTATCTTGGTACATCGGCGGAAACGGTGACGCGCGCCCTGACTCGCCTTGAAGGCGAGGGCATGCTTCACCGGGTTACAGCGCGGGATATCAAACTCCAGCTCAACCAATTGAAGGCGTTCATCGACTTCGATTGACCCACCTGGCATCGACAGGCGCCGTGGCGGAGCTGTATGGGTGCATCGCGATGACGGTGGATGAAGACGTTGTGGAGGCGAAGTGGATCGATGAAAGCACTTAACGTCCTCGTGGTGGAGGACGACGCCCTGATCGGCATGCTATTTGCCGACGTGCTCGCGGCGATGGGCCACGACGTTTGCGCAATCGAGGC
>JBDTKD010000284.1:0-3616 GCA_039935515.1 Bradyrhizobium sp. | reverse complement strand
GCTCTATTTCAGCGACGATTTGTGCGCGAGCGGAGTCTGACGAATGCGAACCTTCGAATGTGATTTGTGGAATGATCTGCATCGAATTCTCTCAACTCGGGAGCGACCCGAGATGCCACGACAATATGCCGTTGATCCTTTCATTGCAGCATCAATACTGACCGCGCTCTCAATTATGCGTGATGGCACTCTCTACCATCCAATAAAACGGGAACGCGGAAAGAATGACGAAGAATGCGACCGCTCCGAAGAACGGGACCTCCCTGACAACTTTGGCGATGACGCGCTGCATGTCAGATCTCCCGCCGCCGGATAAAGCGCAGCATAAAGATCACCACGACGAACAGCACCGGGAGCGTGAACAGCGAGATGGCGGCGCCATGGGACACGTCGCCGGAAACGATGCCAACCTGAAAACCCTCGAAGGCCAGCACCGAGGTTGCGCCCACGGGGCCGCCCATGGTCATCAGAAAGACGATGGAAAGATCGGTAAACGTGAACACGATGCCGAAAATCAGACCGATGGCCACGATCGGCAAGATCATCGGCAGGATGATTTGGTAGTTGCGGCGCCAGAAACCGGCGCCGTCGACCGTCGCCGCGTCGATCACGTCCTGCGGGATCGCGGTGATGCCGGCGAGGAAGATCACGATCGCAAACGGGAAGAAACGCCAGGCATTGACGACAATCACGGACAGCATCGCCAGATAGGGATTGCCGAGCCAGTTCGGCGCCTCCGAGCGGGTGATAATGTCGAGCGCGATCAGCGTCCAGTTGATGACGCTATAGAGTGAATCGAACATCCACTGCCAGGCGACCGTGGCGAGCGCGATCGGCACCACCCATGGTAGTACGATCAGCGCCCTGACGATCTTGCGACCGGGGAAAGGCCGCAACAGCACCAGCGCGCCGAACTTGCCGAGGATGAGGCCGAGGAATTGCGATCCGAACGTGAAGATAAAGGTGTTGGTCAGCGTTTGAAGAAAAACCGGGTTCTGCACGATCTGCTCGAAGTTCGCCAGGCCGACGAAGCGCCACGAAGGATCGTAGATCGTGTAGGCGCTGACCGAGTAATACACCGCGAGCAAAAACGGAACGCCAACCAGCAGCAGAACGTAAAGGAACGCCGGTGCGACGAAGATTGCGCCGAGCACGTCGCGGCGGTCCAGAATGAACCGAAAACGCGAGGCTGGCTTGGGCACTGATTCAGCGATTACGAGCATAGCTCAAAACTCGTTTCAATGAGGACCGGTCCGCTTGCCATCCTTGTCGAAATAGCGCAGCGCGCTATTGCGCACGGCGTAGGGATGCCACTCGCCGGGCCTGATGCTTTCCTCGGCAACGTGCGCAGGCGGCAGTTTCGCCGTAATCACCTGGTTTGGATCGAAGCCTTCGATCGTGCCGTAAACGATCCGCTCGGAGCCGAGATATTCAGAACGATTGATGCGGAACGAAAATTCAGTGAAAGCACCGTCGTCGATCATATTTTTGGGCAGGAAGTTGTCCGGGCGGAAGCCGAGAAACCCGCCGTTGCACGCGGCGAGGTTCATCGGCGGCGTGCCGACAAAGGTCGCCACGAAGCGGTCGGCGGGGTCGTCGTAGATTTCTGTTGGCGTTCCCACCTGACGCACCCGCCCATGGTCGAGGACGGCAATGCGGTCGCCCATGCCCATCGCCTCGACCTGATCGTGGGTCACATAAATGGTGGTGACGCCGACCCGCTGCTGAAATTGCTTGATCTCCAGGCGCGCCGAGGCGCGCAATTTGGCGTCGAGGTTCGAGAGCGGCTCGTCGAGCAGCAGCGCGGTCGGCTCGCGCACGAGTGCGCGCGCGAGCGCGACACGCTGGCGTTCACCGCCGGAAAGCTGACGCGGCCGTCGATCGAGAAGATGGCCAATGTCGAGTAGTTGCGACGCCCACTCGACTTTCTTTTCGACCTCGGCGTTCGGAACGCGCTGCGTCCGCAGCGGAAAGGCGATATTTTTGCGCACCGTGTAGTGCGGATATAGACCGTAGCTCTGAAACATCATCGCCACGCCGCGGGCGCGCGGCGGAATATCGTTGACGACGCTGCCGCCGATCATGAGGTCGCCGCTCGTCTGCCTCTCGAGTCCGCAGATGATGCGCAGAAACGTCGTCTTGCCGCAACCCGATGGCCCCAGCAACACCATGAACTCACCGTCCGGCACCGACAGGGTGATGCCGTTCACGGCGGCAACCTCACCAAATTTCTTTATGACATCTCTGGTCAATACTGCAGCCATCGAACCCCCCGACATTCAACGTGCGGCCCCGCACCAGGCCCGAGCGCCATTCCTGTCTTCCGCTTGGAGCCTGTTCGGTTCTGATTGAATCAGAGCCGGGCTCTAGTTTCTTGTTTTGACGCGTTTTCTTCACGCGGACCGGTACCCACTTCGCTCGAAAACGCTATAGCCGACAGCGCCGGCATCGGACCGCGCGCGAGAGGGCGCGCAGTCCGGGCGCCGGCGATCAGGTCTTTCCGGCCCACTTCTTGAATACGGCCTCGCACTGTTGGGTCGCCCACTTGACCGAATCTTCGGCGCTCATCGAACCCGACGCCGTCTTCGCCATCATGTCGGGGATGGTGAAGCTATTGTAGATTTCGTCGGTGGCGGCCCAAGCCGGCCCCGGATAGCCAGGGATGGCGGACCACTCGTCTGAATCCTGCAGGATCGCCAGTTTGTCGTGCGGATTCGACGTCGGATCGTTCGACAGGATCGGCATCGGCTTAGGTACAAGATTGGCAAAGCATGGATTGTTGTACCCTTCGCTCGCCTTGAAGGCCTCGGGCCAGTTATCGGTGTAGTGTTTGAGGAAGTCGAGCGCCGCTTCCTTGTTTTTGGCAAACTTCCAGATGCCGTAGAATTCGGAAGCGGCACCCATGATCTGGCGCGTCGGGCCTTTCGGCGGCTTCATGACGAAAATGTCGTCGCCCACCGTTTTATTGAGCTTCTGGGCAGTCCGATACGCCGAGATCGGGTTGACGATGTACGAACTCACCCCCGAATCGATGTACTGATTGTTGCTGGAGTCGTTCCACGAAAGGACGTCCGACGCCATCGCTTCCTTGTAGAGAGCGGCGGCGTACTTGACCGCTTCGACCGTCTCTTTGCTGTTGAGTACGACTTGCTTGCCGGCTTCGTCCTGGACGGCGCCGCCATAGCTCCACAACAGGCCGCGCCACGTCGTGTTCGGATCGTTGCTGTGACCGAGCGAAATCCCCACCGGATGTCCTTTCGCTTTCAGCTTGGCGCCGCCGATCCGCAAATTGTCCCATGTGTCGGGCTTCATCCCGATCTCGTCCCACATGCTCTTGCGGTACATGCCGGGGAAATTGATGTAAAAATCGGGAAAGGCAGACCACGTTCCGTCGTCCTGGTTGTAGCTGAGCTGCCGCCCGATTGTGCTGACCTTGCCGTATTTCGTCTCGACGGATTTAACGAGATCGCTCATATCGATCAGGAACTTGCGGTACAGATGCGCACCGCCGGCGCCGTTCCACCCGAACAGATCATGCCCCGATCCGGCCGACACCTCGGCGGCGGCGCGGGCGGCCACGTCCTGCACGGGGATGTGGTCGACCGTGACCGAAATA
>JBDTKD010000283.1:0-3815 GCA_039935515.1 Bradyrhizobium sp. | reverse complement strand
AGCCCCGGAATCCATACTCCCGATCGTGGTTATGGATTCCGGGCCTGCGCCAAGCGGCGCATCCCGGAATGACGAAGGATGGATTGCTTCGCTTCGCTCGCAATGACGGCTTCTACACCTCCAGTGTCACCGTGACGGGAACGTGGTCGGACGGCCGCTCCCAGCTCCGCGCCTCGCGGCTGATCCGGAAATCGCTCACGCTTTCCTTGAGGGCGCGGGATACCCAGATGTGATCGAGCCGGCGGCCGCGGTCGCCGGCCGTCCAGTCCGCGGCGCGATAACTCCACCAAGTATAGACCTTTTCCGACAGCGGAATCCGCTCGCGCGCGACGTCGACCCATTCGCCGTGGGCCTGCGCGGCCAACAGCTTCTCGCATTCGATCGGGGTGTGCGACACCACTTTGAGCAATTGCCGGTGCGACCACACGTCATTCTCATGCGGCGCGACGTTGAGATCGCCGACCAGGACATGGCGGTCCTCGCCGCGTGGATGCAGCGGCTCGCACGCCTTCATCTCGTCGAGAAACCTGAGCTTGTGCTCGAATTTCGGGTTCAACGCGGGATCCGGGATATCGCCGCCGGCCGGGACATAGAAATTATGCAGCACCAGCGGCGTCGAGAGCCCGGCGCCGGCGCCGAACGCAACCGTGATGTGGCGCGAATCGATCCTGTCGCAGAAGGTGCGGATATCGGTGGACTCGAACGGCAGCTTCGAGACCACGGCGACACCGTGATAGCCCTTCTGCCCGTTCAACGCCACGTGTTCATAGCCGAGGCGCCTGAAGCGCTTCAGCGGAAATGCGTCATCGATGCATTTGGTCTCCTGCAGGCACAGGATTTCGGGCCGCGCCGATTAGAGGAATTTGGCGACCAGCTCGATGCGAAGCCGCACCGAGTTGATGTTCCAGCTTGTCAGGGAAAGACGCATGGGGACCGGGAGCAGAGCAGAGCGCGCGACGGATGACGCACGTCCCGGTCCCGCGATCAAGAATGAATTTCAGCCTGGCGGTGTCTGATAATTGGTGAAGTCGATCTTGAACATGCTGGGATCGGGGTGCTTCGTGGTATCCAGATTGTAGACCGCAACGGTGGTGTCATAGCCCTGCGGATCGGTCACCGTCCATTGCTTGAGCTGATTGTCCTTGGCGCCCATCATCAGCATCAGGCGGCTGGTGCCGATCAGCGCGTGCTTCTCCTCGATGGTGATGCTGATATACAAGTCGTCGGCCGTCACGCTCACGACATTGGTGTCCTTCAGGAGATCGATACGGTCCGACAGCAGGTATCGCAGCGGGGTCTGCGACAAGGGATAGATGTCCTGGGTCGCCAGCTTGCGGTCGCGCACCGCCACCGACGATCCGTCGGCGATAATCGCAATCGGACTAGGGTCGTCATATTCGAAACGCACCTTGCCCGGCTTCTGGATATAAAATTCGCCCTTGGTCTTGGTACCATCCGGCCCGACCTGGACGAAATCCCCGACCAGCGTCTGCAGCGACGACAGATAGGCGCTCACTTTGGCGGCTTCCGCCTTCTGGTTGGCATCGAAGGTCGCGAAAATATTGGCGGGAACATTGCGGCGCGGATCCGGGATGATCGGGTTGGGCGGCACTGACACGGCTCCCGTCGTGATCGGCGCGCGCGGCTGCTCCGATGCGCTCATCTGCATGCCGCGAATCGGCGTGCTGCGGGCCTTCGGCGCGGGCTTCGGAATCGGAACGGTTTGCGCCGAAACCGGTGTCACGGCGGTCATCATGGCTGCCGCGATCAGCGCCGCCATGCCAGCGCGTAGACTGTTGCCGATGCCGCGGCTTGCAAATTGTGCTGTCATTCGAAACTTCGGATTTCCGTTCAACCTGTTGCCCCGCCTGGCCCCGGACCTTTTATCTTGGTTTCGGCAAAACGGGGTATCGTTTTTCCGTGAGGATATGATGTCGACTGCCGCGCTTCGGTGGCTCGATGCCGCTTTTCAAAACCCGTTTTCCTGTTCTTCGATCAGGATTTCACGCTTGCCGGCGTGGTTGGCCTGTCCGACGATCCCTTCGAGTTCCATTCGCTCCATCAGCGACGCGGCACGGTTATAGCCGATCTGCAGCCGGCGCTGGATGTAGCTGGTCGAGGCCTTGCGGTCGCGCTTGACGATCGCCACCGCCTGCGCGAACAGGTCGCCGCCGCCGTCGCCACCCATCCCGGTGGAATCAAACACCGCGCCGTCCTCGTCGGTCGGCTCCTCCGCCGTGACCGCCTCGAGATATTCGGGCTGGCCTTGCGACTTCAGATGGCGCACCACCTTCTCGACCTCCTCGTCCGAGACGAAAGGCCCGTGCACGCGGCTGATGCGTCCGCCGCCCGCCATATACAGCATGTCGCCCTGGCCGAGCAGTTGTTCGGCGCCCATTTCGCCGAGGATGGTGCGGCTGTCGATTTTCGAGGTGACCTGAAACGAGATCCGGGTCGGGAAGTTCGCCTTGATGGTGCCGGTGATGACGTCGACCGACGGCCGCTGCGTGGCAAGGACCACGTGAAGGCCGGCGGCGCGCGCCATTTGCGCAAGCCGCTGCACCGCGCCTTCGATGTCCTTGCCGGCGACCATCATCAGATCGGCCATTTCGTCGACGATGATGACGATGTGGGGCAGCGGCTCAAGCTCGAGCTTCTCTTCCTCATAGATCGCCTTGCCGGTTTCCTTGTCGAAACCGGTATGCACCGTTCGGGTTAGCTCCTCGCCCTTGGATTTCGCTTCCATCAGCCGCGCGTTGTAGCCGTCGATGTTGCGCACGCCGAGCTTCGACATCCGCTTGTAGCGTTCTTCCATTTCGCGCACCGCCCATTTCAGTGCGACCACCGCTTTCTTGGGGTCGGTCACCACCGGCGTCAGCAGATGCGGAATGCCGTCATAGACCGACAGTTCGAGCATTTTGGGATCGACCATGATCAGGCGGCACTGATCCGGGCGCAGCCGGTAAACCAGGCTCAGGATCATGGTGTTGATGGCGACCGATTTGCCGGAACCGGTGGTGCCGGCGATCAGCAGATGCGGCATCCGCGCGAGATCGACGATGATGGATTCGCCGCCGATGTTCTTGCCGAGGCAAAGCGGCAGTTTCGCCACCGACTCGTTGCCGTCCTTCACCGAGAGCAGTTCGCGCAGGTACACCTTCTCGCGGTGCGCATTCGGCAATTCGATGCCGATGGCGTTGCGTCCGGGGACCACGGCGACGCGCGCCGACAATGCGCTCATCGAGCGCGCGATGTCGTCGGCAAGCCCGATCACGCGCGACGATTTGATGCCGGGCGCGGGTTCGAGTTCATACAGCGTCACCACCGGGCCGGGATGGGCCTTGACGATTTCGCCGCGGACGCCGAAATCGCTCAGCACGCCTTCCAGCGCGCGTGAATTGGCTTCCAGTTCGGATTTGCTGAGCGGCTGGCGATCCGAAGCCTTGGGGGCGGTGAGCACCGACACCGAGGGCAGTTCGAATTTCTCCGACGATTTCCGCGCCGGCGTCCGTACCGCGGCTTTCTTGCGCGGGGCGCGCGTCGCTGGCGTGTCCTCCTCGTCCTCGTCGGCATCCTCGTCGTCTTCGTCGTAAGTCGCTCCGGCCTGCGGCGCCAGCGACGGCGCGGTGCGACCGTCGAGGGTCGGCTCCTGACGGTCGAACAAGGACGCCCGTGGCGCCGGTCCGCTCGCAACCAGCCACCGGTAGGCCAGCGTCAGTGCCCGCCACAGCCGCGCTTTCGCGCTCATCGCGGCATGAAACGCCCACCCCAGCGAGACCGAGCCACTGTCGTCCGCTTCCACGAACGGCGCCTCG
>JBDTKD010000282.1:0-4346 GCA_039935515.1 Bradyrhizobium sp. | reverse complement strand
TTTTACCGTGAACCCTGTACCCGGCAAATCCAATCCAGATGCGCGGCCCACGCCCGTCCAAAATGTCCAACAGACCTTCATGGGTCTGGAACTCGAAATGATCAACAGCTACCAGACGCTGCCTGGAGCCGTGGACCGGGCTTTGGCTGGATATCACGCTCGCCATCACGAATGGCAGCGCTTCAGGCGTCGCGTGGAAAAGTTAGCCGCCTGAACAGTCCTGTGATTCGAATTCGAGTTCGCACGTTTTAGCGTCAGGCCGGCTTAGATGGCTGGCGGCCGGGCCATCCTCCATTCGCCGGCGCGGGAACTTGAGCGGAACGATGCGCGGAACGGTTCGAAAAATATCCCTGCCGCGCCGCCTCGTCGCCGACCTCATGCATGCCTCGGCCGGCATTCCCTTTGTTTCACTGCGGCGTACCCTGGACATCGGCCCTCTGCTGGAGGCGCATGCACTGGCCGTTGAGCCGCCCGGATGGGCGGCGATCTTCGTCAGGGCGTTCGGCGTTGTAGCGAAAGACCAGCCGGTGCTGCGCACGCTCTACGCCAAATGGCCGTGGCCGCATTTCTATGAATTGCCGCGCTGCGTGGCGATGGTTGCGATCGCGCGGGTCGAAGACGGCGAAGACTGCGTGCTGCCGCAAAAAATCGCCCCCGAGGCGGGCAAGGAATCGCTGGCCGAAATCGACCGGCAGATCCGGCATGCCAAGACCGCACCGGTCGAACAGATACCGGGGTTTCGCAAGATGCTGCGGGCTACCGCGCTGCCGCTGCCGCTTCGCCGCCTGGTCTGGCTGATCGGTCTCAATATCGCACGGCAGCGTGCCAACTACTTTGGCAGCGTCGCGGTGACCTCGGTCGCCGCCTATGGCGGTGGCGAACTCCATGCGCTGAGCCCTGGGCCATTCATCCTGAGTTACGACGTTGTCGGTCCCGACCGGACCATCGACGTCGTGATCCGCTGGGATCACCGCATTACCGATGCAGCCTTCATAGCCAGGACCATGACCCGGCTGGAACAGGTTCTGAACACCGACATAGCGGCCGAATTGCGCGGCCAACGGCAGGCGGAGGCGAAACCGTTCCGGGCGGTCGCGACCTGAAGGCCTTTTGGCCGCCCTACGCGCCCGGAATAGCCGGATTCCGGTTCCGGTCTCGCAGAACACCCCCGGAATGACCGTCGCTGGATTTGACACGACAGGGGCTTTTCCCTAGAACCGCCCTGCTCGCGGGCCGGTTTCGGCCCGCGATGCGTTTCGCGACCCGCGGCCCATCCTTTCAAGCTTGAGGGACGGGCCTGTCGGCTCCGGGAATTTCCCGGCGCACAGGAGGGCGCGTTTCCTCAATCTCATATCCAACAAGAGGACGCGATGACAAAGCGCAATGAGGCGAAATACAAGATCGATCGCCGTATGGGCCAGAATATCTGGGGCCGCCCGAAGAGCCCGGTGAACCGCCGGGAATACGGTCCCGGCCAGCATGGCCAGCGCCGCAAGGGCAAGCTCTCCGACTTCGGCGTGCAATTGCGCGCCAAGCAGAAGCTGAAGGGTTATTACGCCAACATTTCCGAGCGCCAGTTCCACGGCATCTATGTCGAAGCCGGCCGGATGAAAGGCGATACCGGTGAAAACCTGATCGGCCTGCTCGAGCGCCGTCTCGACACCGTGGTTTATCGCGCCAAGTTCGTGGCGACCATGTTCGCCGCGCGCCAGTTCATCAATCACGGCCATGTCAAGGTGAACGGCCGCCGCGTCAACATCGGCAGCTTCAAGCTCAAGGTCGGCGACGTGATCGAGGTCAAGGAATCCTCAAAGCAACTAACGCCGGTTCTGGAAGCAATCCAACTTGGCGAGCGCGATGTGCCCGACTTCCTCGAAGTCGATCATTCCAAGATGACGGCGAAATTCAGCCGGATCCCGCATCTGTCGGACGTGCCGTTCGCGGTGCAGATGGAGCCGCATCTGATCGTCGAATTCTATTCGCGCTGATTTTCGTCAGCGTATCGCTGCGGTCAAGGGCCCCGGTTTTGCCGGGGCCCTTTTTATGTCTGCTCCGGCATTTGGATCGTCGTGCCCGGCCTTGTGCCGGGCATCCACGTCTTTATGTTCGCAACCACGCAAGAACGTGGATGGCCGGGACATAGGCGAGCGGAAGCGACGCCGTCCTTCGGATGGCTATGCCCGGCCATGACGCCGTGAATGACGAGAACTTCCCATGACCTACACCCCTCCTCCGCGCGATCCCCGGCAGACACCGGTCCGCATCAATTTGCTGTCGGACACGCAGACCCGCCCGACCCAAGCGATGCGCGAAGCCATGGCACGGGCCGATGTCGGCGACGAACAGATCGGCGACGATCCGACCGTGAACGCGCTGTGCGAGCGCGTGGCCGAATTGCTCGGCAAGGAGGCGGCGGTGTTCATGCCTTCCGGCACCATGTGCAACGTCGCGGCGACGCTGGTGCATTGCCGGCCGGGCGACGAGATCCTCGCCCACGAGACCGCCCATATCATCGCCCGCGAAGGCGGTGCGCATGCCGCGCTGGGCGGATTCCAGATCGTCGCGCTGACGGGCGCCGACGGACAATTTGCCCCCGATACGTTTCGCAAGGCGCTTCACCCGCGCTCGCGCTATCAGCCGCCGCAGACCGTGGTCAGCGTCGAGCAAACCGCCAATATCGGTGGCGGCACGATCTGGAAGAAGGCCGATCTCGACCAGATCGTGCAGATCGCGCGATCGAACGGACTTGCCACCCATATGGACGGGGCGCGGCTGCTGAACGCCTGCGTCGCGACCGGGATCGCCGCGCGTGAAATGGCCTCTGGATGGGATTCGGCCTGGATCGATTTCTCCAAGGGACTCGGCGCGCCGATCGGCGGCGTGATCGCGGGCTCCCGCGATTTCATCGACGAGGTCTGGCGCTGGAAGCAGCGCCTCGGCGGATCGATGCGACAGGCCGGCATTTGCGCTGCCGCCTGCCTTCATGCGCTCGACCATCATGTCGATCGGCTGGCGGACGACCACGCCCATGCGCGGGCGCTGTTCCGGGGGCTCTCGCAGATCAGCGGCGTAGAGGTGCAGCAACCCGAGACCAATCTGGTGTTCTTCAACCCCGACGGCGCCGGCGTCAGCGGCGAGAAGATGGTCGAGGCCTTGCGAAACCGCGGCGTGCTGCTCGCCATGATGGACGGCCGGATCAGGGCCTGCACCCACATCGACGTCACCGCCGACATGATCGAGGAGACACTCGGGCTGGTACGCGAGATCGCGCGGGGCGCTTAAGCCTTGGCCAGCACTGCGCGCGAATGCGGACGATCACCTCCCCAGCGCCTGATAGATCAGTGTCCTCAGCGCGGCCTGAATCCGGCTGCGTTGCGACGGCGTCTGCATCATGCCGATCGCGAACATGTCGTCCTGCGGATCGATGAAGAAGAAAGTGCCGGCGACGCCGTCCCAGCGATATTCGCCGAGCGGCAGCGACGTGTCAGGCAGATGCGTCGTGCGCACGGCGAAGCCGAGACCGAAGCCGCTGTCGGCACCCGGGAAATAGAAATAGTCGCGCGCGATCGCTGTTTCCGGACCGACATGATCGGCGGTCATCAGGGCCACCGTCTCCGGCTTGAGGTAGCGCCTGCCGTTCAGTGTGCCGCCGTTCAGCAGCATCTGCGCGAACCGCGCGTAATCGCCGGTGGTGCCGATCATGCCGGCGCCGCCGGATTCCCAGCGCCGCGGCAACGTCGGATCCCTGATTCCGGCGACCGGGCGGGTGAAACGGTCGGCCGGCATCGGCTCCGCGATCAGAGGGCGCTTCGCCGCATCGGCGAGGTAGAACGCCGTCCCGCTCATTCCGAGCGGATCCAGCAGGCGCTCCTTCTCGAACTGGAACAGCGATTTTCCCGACACCACCTCGATGACGCGGCCGAGCACGTCAGTCGAGTGGCCGTAATCCCACAGTGTTCCCGGCTGTTCGGCGAGCGGCAGCCTGGCGATGCGTTCGGCAAATTCGGCATTGTCGAAATCGCCCGCGAACAGGTCGGAATTCGCGTAGAGCTTGCGCACCGCGCTGTCGCCGTAGAAGCCGTAAGTCAGTCCAGAGGTATGGCGCAGCAGGTCCTCGACGGTGATCGGGCGGTTGATGGGTTCGCGTGCCAGGACCGGCCTGCCCTCCGCATCGCGCTTCTCGACCGCGACTTCCACCTCCGCAAAGGCCGGAATGTATTTCGACAAGGGATCATCCAGCGCGAGCTTGCCATCCTCGACCAGCATCATTGCCGCAACGGACGTGATCGGCTTCGACATGGAGTAAAGACGGAAGATCGCGTCTTCGCTCATTGGCCGCCTGGTCG
>JBDTKD010000281.1:0-13883 GCA_039935515.1 Bradyrhizobium sp. | reverse complement strand
CACCGGCGTCACCCCAACCATCAACGCGAGCACCGGTGCGATCACGTTGCACACCGGCACGGCGCAGAACCTCTCGGTCTCGAGTTCGGCGCCGGCGTTCGGCGCGCTCGGCTTCAACACCACCATGACGGCTTCGCGCACCGGCGGCGGCACGGCCGGCACCGGCTTTGTCATCGGCAACGACCTCACGGCGTTCGACAACGAGACCATCAGCGGCGGCGCGGTGACCACCTACAACTCGGCGGGAACGCCGATCAACCTGCAACTGCGGTGGGCCAAGACCGACAGTTCGTCGCTCGGCAGTCCGCACCAGGACACCTGGAACCTGTTTTATCAGACCGCTCCCAGCGCAACCGGCACGCAGGTCGCCTGGGTCAATGTCGGCACCAACTTCGTGTTCAACTCCGATGGATCGCTGTCGTCGCCGTCAGGTTCGGCCATCACCGTTCCCGGTGTGACCGTGAACGGTCAATCGCTCGGGAACCTGACGATGAACTTCGGATCCGGCGCGTTGACGCAATTTGCCAGCACCGGCGGCACCGCGACCGTCAACACCATCACCCAGAACGGTTACGCGGCCGGTCAGCTTCAGTCGGTCGCGATCAACAACAACGGCCTCGTGGTCGGAACGTTTTCCAACGGGCAGAACATCGATCTCGCCTCCGTCACGCTGTCGCATTTCAACGGCACCAACTACCTCAAGGCACTCAACGGCGGAGCCTTTGCCGTGACCGATCAGTCCGGGCCGGCGATCGCCGGCGCGTCCGGCAGGATCAGCGGCTCGTCGCTCGAAGGATCGAACACCGACATCGCCGACGAATTCACCAAGCTGATCGTGACCCAGCAGGCCTATTCGGCGAACACCAAGGTCATCACCACGGCCAATGACATGGTTCAGAGCTTGCTGAGCGTAATACGCTGATCGGGGCCGGCTACCGGTGTGATGTAACTCAAGGCGGACCATAGACATGGGTTTGAGTTCAGCCCTTGCGACTGCGATGTCCGGCCTGCGCGCCAACCAGGCTGCGCTTTCGATCGTGTCGTCGAATATCGCGAACGCGCAGACGCCCGGTTACGTCACGCAAAACGTCAACCAGATCGAACTGGCGAGCGGCGGTGCCGGCTCGTCGGTCCAGGTCACCGGCGTCAATCGCCAGCTCGATCTATACGTCCAGAGCCAGTTGCGCACGGAAACCTCCGGCGGCGCCTATGCCGACCAGATGTCCAACATCCTGGGCCAGCTGCAAAGCGTCTATGGGACCCCCGGCGGTCAGGGCACGCTGGAAACCGCGCTCAGCAATTTGACCTCGTCGCTGCAGGCGATATCGACAAGTTCGGGCAGCCAGTCCGCACAATCGGTCGCCTTGTCAGCGGCGCAGACGCTGGCCCAGCAACTGAATACGACAACGCAGGGCATTCAGTCGCTGCGCACCAACGTCAATCAGGATATCGGCACCAGCGTCAGCCAGGCCAATGCGGCGATGACCGCGATCGCCTCCATCAACACCCGGCTGCAGGGATTGAGCCCGACCGATCCGGAGGCGGCCACGCTGGAAGATCAGCGCGATAACGCGATCAACACCCTGTCGCAGCTGATGGACGTCCGGGCCGTCACCGACTCCGCCAATCAGGTCAGCGTCTTCACCAATTCCGGCGTTCAACTGGTCGGCGGCAGCCTTGCCTCGACGATGTCCTTCAGTTCACCGGGAGCGTTGTCGGCGACATCGCTGTACAACACGGATCCCACCAAGTCTGGCGTCGGCTCGCTCACGATCCAGCTCCCGAATGGCGCCACAACCGACCTGGTCGCGACCAATGCGTTCAGTTCGGGACAGATCGCGGCCGACCTGAAACTGCGCGATCAGACCTTGGTGCAGGCCCAGACCCAGGTCGACCAGCTCGCCGCGGCGCTCTCGAGCTCGCTCTCCGACCAGACCACGGCCGGTACCGCCGTCACCGGGCCGCCGGCAGGCTTCAGCGTCGATACGTCGAACCTGTTGCCGGGTAACACGATCAACCTCACCTATACCAACAATGCGACCAACACCCGACAGCAGATATCCATCGTCAATGTGGCCGATTCATCGGTGCTGCCGCTGCCGAACGCGCCGAACGCCAATCCGCAGGTGATTGGGGTCAATTTTTCCAACGGCATGTCGTCGGTCATATCGCAGTTGAATGCGGCGCTCGGCGGCAGCGGCGTGCAGTTCTCCAATCCATCCGGGGCCACCCTGAACGTGGTTGGATCGGGCAATGCGACCGTCAATGCCGCCTCGACAACGACGACGGCCTCGTCGTTGACAAGCGGAAACCCGCAACTTCCGTTGTTCACCGACGGCAATTCGCTCTACACCGGCGCGATCACCGCAAGCGGTTCGCAAATGACCGGCTATGCCGGACGCATCACCGTCAATCCGGCGCTGCTGAACAATGCATCGGATCTCAGTGTCTACAACACCTCGCCGGCGACGGCGGCCGGCGATACGACGCGTTCGGATTATCTGTTTTCGCAGCTCAACAACGCAACGTTCAGCTTTTCGGCGAAAACCGGACTCGGTTCCGCGGCGTCACCCTTCACGGGCACGATCACGAGTTACCTGCAGCAATTCATCAGTCAGCAGGGCAACGCCGCGACCCAGGCGACGCAATTGCAGCAGGGCCAGAACGTCGTCGTCAGTACCCTGCAGCAGAAATTCAATTCGACGGCTGGCGTCAATATCGACACCGAAATGTCGAACCTGATCCAGCTGCAGAACGCCTATGCTGCCAACGCCCATGTCATGTCGGTGGTCCAGAGCATGATGAACAGCCTGATGCAGGTTCAATTATAAGGCGCGGAAAATGTCGGTCAGTAGTATCAATTATGGCGCTTCTGTACTCGGTCAGTCGGTGCAGAACCTCAACAACCAGCTCACGACGCTGTCGACGCAGCTTTCGAGCGGGGTCAAATCCACCAACTACGCCGGCATGGGCGTCAACGAAGGCTTTGCGATTGCCGCGCGCGCGCAGCTTGCGAACATCACCGCCTTCGGGACCACGATGACCAATGTCAATACGGTCATTTCTGCGGCCAATACCGCGCTGCAGACCTTGTCAAGCATTGGTTCGCAGGTCCAGAGCGGCGCCTCCTCGGGGTCGTTGGATCTGGACAGTACTGGACAGACCGTCGCGCAGGGGACTGCAGCAAGCGAACTTTCCGCAGTGGTGGGCGTTCTCAACACCCAGGTCGGCGACCGCTATATTTTCTCCGGCAGCGCGATCAACACCCCCGCGGTGGCCTCCGCCGACACCATCATGAACGGTACCGGTACCCAGGCCGGGCTGAAACAGGTGATCGCCGAGCGACAGCAGGCCGATCTTGGCACCAACGGGCTCGGGCGGCTGGTGATTTCTTCTCCGACGCCGACATCGGTGCAGGTATCGGAAGATGTCGCCGGTTCACCATTCGGACTCAAGCTGAACTCGGTCTCCTCGACGCTGACGGGGGCGACGGTCACCGGTCCCTCCGGCTCGCCGGCGGCGGCTTCGGTCGACCTCGGCGCCACCAATCCCAACCCGGGCGATCAGGTCAGCTTCACCTTCAACCTCCCCGACGGCACCACCCAAACCGTTCAACTGACGGCAACCAGCACCACCCCACCGCCCACCGGCAGCTTTACGATCGGCGCCACGCCGACGGCGACGGCGGCGAACCTGAACACCGCCCTGACGGCATCGATCGCCACGCTCGCCAATACGAAGCTGGTGGCAGCGTCGGCGGTTGAGGCCGGTGACAACTTCTTCGATACGGCCAGCACCGCAACCGGCAGCATCGCCAGCAACCAAGCGACGCCCCCGGCACCGATCACGGGCGCGACAGCCTTGTCGGGCGCCGCCGGCACCGACTCGCTGTCGTCGAGCTTCGCGCCCGGCGACACCATCACGGTCAACGGCACGCCGATCACCTTTGTTGCCTCCGGCGCCACCGGCAATGAAGTCAACGTTACCGACAGCGTCCAGACGCTGTTGACGAAAATCGACTCGATTACCGGGACTTCGACCGCCTCGACCATCAGCGGCGGCGTGGTCGCGCTGCATACCGACAATGCCGCGGACCTCACGGTGACGAGTTCGAACCCGTCCGCGTTCGCAGCGCTCGGATTGAGCGGCAACGTGACCGCGGTTCAGCCGCCGCTGCGGGTTGGCGGCACCCCGCCGGGATCGGCAACATCGCTCGTGAGCGGCGCGTCGAACACGGTCGCCTGGTACACCGGCAATTCCGGGCCAGGCTCTGCGCGCGCGTCGTCGACCGCGCGCATCGATACCTCGGAGACGGTCGATTTCGGCGCCCAGGCCAATGAACAGGCGATTCGCACCCAGCTGCAAAACATCGCGGTATTTGCCGCCTTCAAGACCTCGCCGACGGGGACCAACTCCGCCGCGCAGATCAGTGCCCTGAGCCAGAGCATTGCGGCGAACCTGACCCCGCAGGCCGGTCAGCAGAGCATTGCCGACATCCAGACCGACTTCGCCAATGCGCAGACCGAAATACAGGCCGCCACAGCGCGGCAAACCCAGACCCAGGCAATGATGCAGAACATGATCGATCAGACCGAGAATGTTTCCGCCAATCAGGTAGCAAGCGAACTGCTGGCGGTTCAGAACAGCCTACAGGCGTCGTATCAGGCCACCTCGATGCTGTCTCAATTGTCCCTGGTCAAGTATCTGCCGATCGGCGGCTAGTTGCCTGGCGCGGAAATACCGGCAGGAGGTTGGGCGGGCCATGGAGGCATCGTTGCGTGGGGTCTCAACAATGCTGAACGCTGGTGTTCGATCCGATGCCGCCGAGGGTCCGATCGATCGGCATCGAGCGCGCCCGGTTTCCGCCTTGAGCGAGTTGTTCGCGCCGCTGGATCGTCTGCTCGGCAGCGGCGGCGATCCGCGGCTCAACATCGATCCGGCGAGCGCGACCAACGACTATGGCTGCCGGCTCTCGCCATGCCCGAACGTGCCGAGCTTTGCCTCGAGTACGGCAACCTCGATTTCGGAGCGGGCTTACGGCCATGTCGGCCGCGCGCGGCAATCGCTGATGCGCTGCGCGGTCGCGCGCGGGATGGACGAAGCATTCGATGCGCGCATTGAAGCGATGCGCGATGAACTGAAGGCCTGTCTCGGATTATCGCCCGATGCGGCCGAGGTGATTTTTTCTCCGTCCGGCACCGACTCGCAACTTCACGCCCTGCTGCTGGTACGCGCGTTGCTGGGTCCGGCGCTGACGAGTGTGATCGTGGCGGCGGATCAGACCGGCAGCGGCACCGCGGCGACCGCGCGCGGGCATCATTTCAGTACCGCGACCGCGACCGGCAGCCGGGTACGCAAGGGAGAGCCGGTTGCCGGCCCGGCTCGCTCGGTCGCCAGCGTCGCGATCGGACTTCTCGACGAGCGTGGTGACTGCCGCGCGGAAGCCGAAACCGATGCGATGGTGCTTGGCGCCATCGAGGCGTCCGTGGCCAACGGAACCAGGATCCTGCTCCAGATCATGGATTGCTCGAAGCTCGGCTGGCGCGCGCCGAGCGAGCAATGCCTCGACGAAATCGCGGCGCGCTGGCCCGATCGGGTCCAAATCGTCGTCGACGCGTGCCAGATGCGCCTCGGCCGCCCGCGGCTGCGAAAATATCTCGATCGCGGCTATCTGGTGATCGTCACCGGCTCGAAGTTTTTCACCGGACCCGCCTTCAGCGGCGCGCTGCTGGTGCCCGCAAGCCTTGCCAATGCTGTCGGCGCGATCGGCGGGATTGCGCCGGGGTTCCGCGCGTACAGCAGCCGGAGCGACTGGCCAGCGAATTGGCGGGCGTTGCGGTCCTGCTTCCCGGTCCGGGCCAATCTCGGCCAATGGCTTCGCTGGGAAGCGGCACTGGAGGAGATCCGGGCCTATCACGCCGTGCCCGACCGGTTTCGCCTGCGGGCTTTGACGAGATTCGGCCAGGCAGTGGAGCGGATCATAGCATCTTCCCCGTCGCTTCGGTTGTTGCCGCCGCAGCGCCGCACCGGACACGGTGGCCTCGACGATGAAGAACTGGCCCAGCCGACGATCTTTCCGTTTGCGATCCGGCATGGCGACCGCGACCTGACGCTGGCCGAGGGCAGAACGATCTATCGCGCGCTTGCCAAGGGCGTAGAAGACGCCGCTTCCGCGAACGGTTGCGATAGGGCAGCGGAGCCCTGCCTGGTCGGCCAGCCCGTCGCATGGCAGCGCGGCGGGCTGCAGCCGGCCGCGCTGCTTCGCATCTGCGCCAGCGCACGGCTCGTCACCGAGGCCTGGTCGTCCGACGTGGCAATTGCGGATCGGAACTTGCAGTGCGAAATCGGCCGCGTCGCCGCGGTCGTCGCCAACATCGAGCGTCTGGTTTCGCATCTGCCGGGCCTCAATCCAACGGAGCTCTCCCATGCAAGCTAACTCCGCCGGCGCCGATCTCGTGCGTTATCCCTGTGCGGATCGAATCGGATTTGCCCGGCTCACGGCCATGGCATTTGGCGGCGCCGATCTGCGTCCGTTGCGGGACGAGCTGATTTCGAAAGTCGCCAGCGGCACGGCCGGGGCCGGCGAGGGACTCGATCTCTCGCTGATCACGCAGCTGCTTGGCGACAAGCAGACCGGATTGGCGATCCAGGCGGAAGTAGTCGCCTTTCATCAATTGTTTCGCTCGCCTTGTGCGGTCGAGCAGCCAAGGCTGCGCGTCCTTGCGCTCGCGGCGGCGATCGACATGGGCGGCAACACGCCGATCGAGTTTTTACTGGAGCACTCCGCGATCGAGCTGCAAACGCTTTACGTCGTCGCCGGCGTCGATTTGCCGGAGCCGCTGCCCGAACACGACGTCGCGATCGTGATCGCATCCGACTCCGATGAGTGCCGCGATGCGTTGCGCAAGATCGACCAGGCCGCGGCGCACTGGCCGCGGCCGCTGCTCAATCCGCCGCAGCTCGTCGGCAATCTGGATCGCGACAAGCTGTATCGACTGCTTCACGGCATCGAAGCGCTCGATATTCCGGCGACGACCTCCGTAACCCGCGCGCAATTGTCCGATCTGGTGCAGCCCGACCGCCCGATCGCGACCGTTGCACCCGACCTGCGATTCCCGATCATCGTGCGGCCGCGCGGATCGCATGCCGGCGTCGGGCTCGGCAAGGTCGATGACCGCACCGCGATCGGCCGCTATCTCGCGCAGCGGCCGGAGCCGGCGTTCTTTGTCTCGCGCTTCGTCGATTATTGCGGCGATGACGGCCTGTTTCGCAAATACCGGCTCGCCTTCGTCGACCGCCGCCCTTATGCCTGCCACATGGCGATCGCCGATCGCTGGGATATCTGGTACCTCAACGCAGGCATGGCGTTCAGCGAGAGCAAGCGGCTCGAAGAGGCCGACTTCATGCGCACCTTCGATCATGGTTTTGCCGTTCGCCACGCGCACGCGCTGGCCGCCTTGGCCGACCGTGTCGGCCTCGATTATTTCACCGTCGACTGCGCGGAAGACAGCCGCGGCGAACTGCTGGTATTCGAGGCGGACAATACGGCAGTGGTGCACAACATGGATTCGCCGGTGCTGTTCCCCTACAAGCCGCCACAGATGACCAGGATCTTCGAGGCGTTCGCCGCGATGCTGTACCGCCGTGCCCGGCGTGACCGCGGCCATGCGGCCTGACAGGCCGGCGACCGAAGAAGATGCTAGCCTGCCCAGCGCCGCGGCTTCATCCTTCGAGACGCGCGCAAGCGCGCTCCTCTGGATGAGGTCTTCGACCCTGGATGAGGTCTTCGACCCTCATGGTGAGGAGCGTGGCAACGCCACGCGTCTCGAACCACGAGGCCCCTGGGTGCGCCGCCATGATTCGACCCAGCCGGAAAATGCTTTAGCCTGCGCGGTGCGAGGCTGATTCGAAAGCGGCGGCATTCGGATCGCCTTCGCGGCGGTCTGGTCCGGAAAGACGGCGCGTGTCGACGAATTGGAAACATGGATCTGGGCGGATGCCGAACCTGTCCCGCATGCAGCGGCAGGCGTATGATTTCTTCCAGCGAGGAGAGTTCGACAAGACGACGAGGCTGTGCGCCGGGATCCTCGAACATCGGCCGGAGGATTTCGATGCGCTGCATCTGCTGGGATTGCTCAACTACCAGCGCCATCGCATGGTCGAGGCGCTACACTTCCTCTCGGCAGCGCTGAAGGTCAATTCCGGCTCCTCGGACGCGATGTCGAATCTGGGGCTGGCGCTCGATGCCACGGGACGCTGCGAGGAGGCGATCTCAAGCTTCCGCCATGCGCTGCAGCTTGCATCGGATCATCCGGAGATCCTCTTCAACCTCGGCAACGTCTACCTCAAACTTGGCCGTATTGGCGAGGCGGTGGCGAGCTATGAGGATGTGCTCGCAAACGAGCCGACCCATGTCGGCACCCTCGTCAATCGAGGCAACGCGCTGCTGCGACTGAACCGGCCGGGCGAGGCGATTGCGAGCTATGACCACGCGCTCGCGCTGGTGCCCGGCCATCCGCAGATCCTGACCAATCGCGGTCATGCGCGCCGCCGGCTCGACCGGCCCGTCGAGGCGCTTGCGGATTTCAGCGCGGCGCTCGCGGCCGCGCCGCAGTTCGCCGAAGCCCATTTCGAGGCGGCGATGACGCATCTTTCGCTCGGCGATTTCGCTGCGGGCTGGAAGGAATATGAATGGCGCTGGAAAACCGACGCGTTCGCCGGGCAACGTCGGCAGTATCAGGCGCCGCGGTGGCTTGGCGGCGAATCCATTTCCGGCAAGACCGTTCTGCTGCATGCCGAGCAGGGGTTCGGCGACACCATCCAGTTCATTCGCTATGCGCCGCTGCTGGCCCGTCGCGGCGTCAAGGTCGTCTGCGAGGTGCAGCCTGAGCTGCAGCCGCTGCTGTCGCAGCTCGCGGGCATCGAGGTCATTGCTTGCGGCGAGCCGCTTCCGGCATTCGACCTGCATTGTCCCTTGCTTAGTCTTCCGCTTGCATTCGGGACGCAACCCGCGACGATCCCGGCCGAAATTCCATATCTCGCTGCGTCCGCGGAGCGCTGCGAATATTGGCGCCAGCGTTTGCCGGCCGGTCGGTCGCGCGCCGGATTTGTCTGGTCCGGCTCGCCGTCTCACAAGAACGACAGCAGCCGGTCGATACCGCTGGCGCGGCTCGCCGCATGGTTTGCGACGCCGCCGCTGCAATGCATCAGCCTTCAGAACGAGTTGCGGGACGCCGATCGCGAGGTGTTGCAGGGTTTGCCGAACCTGATCCATCTCGGCGACGACGTTCGCGATTTCGCCGATACCGCCGCGATCATCTCGTTGCTCGACGTGGTGGTCTCGGTCGATACTGCGGTGGCGCATCTGGCGGGGGCGATGGGCAGGCCGGTCGTGATCCTGCTGCCCCTTGCGGCGGATTTTCGCTGGATGAGGGATCGCGACGACTCGGCCTGGTATCCGACCGCCAGGCTGCTTCGGCAGCCGGCCTTCGGCGATTGGGACCGCGTGATCGCCCGGCTGCCGGACGAGCTGCGGCAATGGAGGTAGGGCTGATCGATCATTGGAGGTAATTGGAGGGCGGATCGTCCGCAATTGCAGTATCGTGCGTTCATCCTTCGAGACGCGCGCAAGCGCGCTCCTCAGGACGAGGTCCGTGGCTTTGTCAGACCCTCATGGTGAGGCGCGCGGCAACGCCGCGCGTCTCGAACCACGAGGCCAGGGGACGCGCCGTCAGGTGCTCCGATAGCGCCGCGGCAGAGCAGCGTTTGGCCATGGGACGTGCCGCCGTTAGGAGTTCGTTAACCACGTCTATTTACTGTTTGGTGAGGAATGCGGGGCCGTTTCCAGCGCTTTCGGAGCCATTGATGACCGACCGAATCCACCTGGTGGTGGCCACGCCGTGCTTCGGCGGACAGGTCTCCAGCATTTACGCCAATTCGATCTTCCGCCTGCAGCGTGCGATACGCTCGATATCGAACATGGAGTTCAAGGTGCTGCTGCGGGACGGCGACGCGCTGATCACGCGCGCCCGCGCCAATCTCGTGACCCAGTTCCTCGATGATCCCACCGCGACACATTTTCTGTTCGTCGATGCGGATATCGGCTTTGAGCCCGAGCAGGTTTTCCGGCTGATCGAATCCGGCGCCGACGTGGTGGCCGGCGTCTATCCGATCAAGCGCGTCAACTGGGACAAGGCGATGCGGGTGATGGAGGCCCGGCGGCCGGAGATTCCCTCGGCCGCGCTGGACTACGTGCTCGAGGTCGACGATCCCGATCATGTCGCCGTCGTCAACGGCTTTACGCGGGTGCGCTATGCCGGGACTGGATTCCTGATGATCCGGCGCCGCGCGTTCGAGAAGATGTGCGTCGCTTACCGATGGCTGCAATTCTTCCGCGAGCATTCGCAGGATACGCTGGCAGGAAGTCCCAACCGCTTTGCCCTGTTCGAATGCATGATCGATCCGGCAAGCGGCACTTATCTCAGCGAGGATTTTGCGTTCTGCAAACGCTGGACCGATATCGGCGGCGAGATCTGGGCTGATCTCGAGAGCCGCCTCGATCATGTCGGCCCTGCGGTATTCCGCGGCGATATCTCGTCGCAGTTCGCCGCCGCCGCGCGGACGACCGATGCGGCGTGAGATGCAGACCGATGCGTCGGTTGGCGTGGCCCGATCGGGCTGCGCAGACCGCGCCGGCGTGGCGAGGCTCACAAAAATGGCGGTGGCAGGGATCGACCTTCGCCCGCTGTGGCAAAAGCTGATCGTCAGGCTGCTTGACGGCACCATCGAGCCAGGCGAGGGGCTCGATCTGTCGCTGATCGCGCAGTTGCTCGGTGACAAAAAGGCCGGTCTCGCGATCCAGGATCAGATCCTTGCGTCGCATCGGCTGTTCCGTTCGCCGTGTGCGGCGGCGAAACCGCGGCTGCGCGTTCTGGCGCTGGCGGCTGCGACCGACATCGGCAGCAACACGCCGATCGAGTTTCTGCTGGAGCGGTCTGCAATCGAGCTGATGACGCTGTACGTGGTTGCCGACGCCGAATTGCCGGTGCCGCTGCCCGATCATGACATAGCGATCGTGATCGCATCCGACTCGCCGGATTGCCGCGATGCGCTGCGCAAGATCGGCGCCGCTGCTTCGCGCTGGCCGCAGCCGATTCTCAATCCGCCGCATCTCGTCGGCAATCTCGACCGCGACAAGCTGCATCGCGTGCTCGACGGAATCGACGGTCTCGAAATTCCGGTAACGGTCGGCGTGTCGCGCGCGCAGCTGCTCGACCTGTCACGTTCCGCCATTGCACCTCTCGACCTCGCGGCCGATCTTGCGTTTCCCGCTATCGTCAGGCCGCGCGGCTCACATGCGGGCGCGGGCCTTGCGAAGATCGACGATCGTGGCGCACTGGAAAATTATCTTGACGGGGAAGAGGCGCAGGAATTCTTCATCTCGCGTTTTGTCGATTACTCGGGCGATGACAGCTTGTACCGCAAATGCCGGATCATCTTTGTCGATGGTCAACCCTACGCGTGCCACATGGCGATCGTCGATCGCTGGGACGTCTGGTATCTCAACGCCGGCATGTCGCTCAGCGCAAGCAAACGTCGCGAAGAGGAAACATTCATGCGCGCATTCGATACCGACTTTGCGCGCCGTCATCGGACCGCGTTGTCGGGCATCGCCGAGCGGATCGGCCTCGACTATTTTGCGGTGGACTGTGCGGAAACCAGAAGCGGATCGCTGCTGGTTTTCGAGGCTGACAATACCGCGATCGTGCATGACATGGATGCCGCGGAGCTATTTGGCTACAAGCTGCCGCAGATGCAAAAGATATTCGACGCGTTCACGACCATGCTCGAGAGCCGTGCGCGATTTGGCCGGGAGCATGCCGCATGAATGTCATACTGCACGAAGGGCCGCTGTTGTCCGAACCGAGCGAGACGCTCGATCCGCAAAATTGGGACGAGCTTCGTGCGCTGGGTCATCGCATGCTCGACGACATGCTCGACTACGCCGCCGATATCCGCGATCGTCCGGTCTGGTCGCCGATACCCGAACATGTCCGCGTCCGGTTCCGCGCCGAACTGCCGCGCCAGCCGAGCGGTCTCGACGCGGTTTATCGCGAGTTCACCGATTTCATCGTTCCCTATGCGACGGGAAACGTGCATCCCGGATTCATGGGATGGGTGCATGGCGGCGGCACCGCGGTCGGAATGCTGGCGGAGATGCTGGCGGCCGGATTGAATGCGAATCTCGGCGGCCGCGATCATATCCCGATTGAAGTCGAACGCCAGGTCGTCGAATGGGTGCGCGGGATGCTCGGTTTGCCGGACCAGGCGAGCGGTCTCTTCGTCACCGGCACGTCGATGGCCAATCTGTTGGCGGTGCTGGTGGCGCGAACAGCGGCGCTCGGACAATCGGTTCGACAGCGCGGCATCGGCGAGCACGGTGCGTCGCTGACCGCTTATACGTCGACTGCGGCTCACGGCTGCATCACGAAGGCGATGGATCTCGCCGGCTTCGGCAGCGATGCCCTGCGCTGCATCGAGGTCGATCGACTGCATCGTATCGACGTGGCGGCGTTGCGCGCCCGGATTGCTTCGGACCGCCGCGCCGGCCGCAGGCCGTTTCTCGTCGTCGGTTCGGCCGGTACCGTGGACATCGGCGCCATCGATGATCTCCAGGCGCTGAGTGCGCTGTGCCGCGATGAGGGACTCTGGTTTCATGTCGACGGCGCCTATGGCGCACTCGGCATTCTGTCATCGACGATTGCGCCGCGGCTGGCCGGAATCGAGAACGCAGATTCGATTGCACTCGATTTTCATAAATGGGGACAGGTGCCCTATGATGCCGGCTTCCTGGTCGTGCGTGACGGCCGGCAGCATCGCGACACCTTCGCGGCACCGGCTGCCTATTTGCGCCGCGAGACTCGCGGCCTCGCCGCCGGTTCGGTTTGGCCTTGCGATCTCGGACCGGATCTGTCGCGCGGCTTTCGCGCGCTGAAGACGTGGTTCACGCTGAAGACCTACGGCACCGAAAAACTCGGAGCGATCATCGCGCGCAGTTGCGCACTCGCCGGATACCTGGAAGCGCGGATACTGGCCGAGCCCCGGCTGGAATTGCTGGCGCCGGTGCAGCTCAATATCGTCTGCTTCCGCTATCGCGCCGTCGACGCCGACGAGGTGAACCGCAATATCGTCGTCGATATCCAGGAATCCGGCATCGCCGCGCCGTCGACGACCGTTCTCGACGGCCGGCTCGCGATCCGTGCGGCGATCGCCAATCACCGCACCGACATCTGCGACATCGACGCGCTGATCGCCGCCGTGCTTGAGTTCGGCGGGCAGCGTGCGGGTTGTGACCACGGTCCGGTGCCGAATCTCGGGCCGTCTCCGCCGCTTGCGATGTGACCGCTCTGCCGTCAGGCGGCACTTTGCCGGTTCTGCACGGCCTGACTGTGATCCAGCAACTTCTTCTCGTAGGCGATCAGTTTCCTGGCTTCCTTGAGCGCCTGGTACAGGTCGCCGCTCAGGATATTGTTGTTGATACCCTCGATGATCGGCCACGCGCTCGGTACCGCCGTCACAATATCGCGCAACAGGCTGAAATAGGTGGCATGGTTGACCTCGGGGTTCGGCGAAATATACATCAGTTGCACTGCCAGATAGACGAGCTTGGCCGGCGTGTCGGCGGTCTCGGGCGTCAGGATGTCCTTTTCGCGCAGGATCGGAATCATGTCGCCGTCGATCAAGAGTCGGGCGCGCTGTTCGGTATTGGTAATGACGCAATTGCCGATGATGATCCGTTCGTTCGGCTTGAGTTCGACTTTTAGGGCCATGGCAGTTCTCCGTTGTCGCCTGTTGCGCCAGTCATCGTTGCAGCGAAATTCGAA
>JBDTKD010000280.1:0-5937 GCA_039935515.1 Bradyrhizobium sp. | reverse complement strand
GATAGGCCGGATAGCCGTGCCATATCTCGCGCTTACTGCGATCTGCGGTGCCGCACTCGTGGTCGGCATTATCCAGATGCGACAGGAACCGACGCCAGAAGCCCAGGCCGCAACGGCCGCCGCGGTGGTTTCGGCGCCCGCGCCACAACCTCAAGATCAAGTTTCGCACGCCCTCACCACCGTGCAAGCCGACGCAAACGCCGTGGCGGCCGCACCGGCCGTATCGCCCCCCGCGCCGGACATCGAGCAGACCGTGCCGGCTTTCGACGTTGCCCGCATCGAGCAAACCGGTGACGCGGTCATCGCGGGCAGGGCTGCGCCAGGCGCGACCGTCGAACTGTTGCGCAATGGCGAGAGCCTTGATCGAGCGGTCGCCGATCAATCCGGGCAGTTCGTCATGACCCCTCCCCGGCTTCCAGCCGGCAACTATGCGCTCACGTTGAGGTCCCGAGAACCTGACGGCAAGCAGACGTTATCCAAGCAGAGCGTGGCGGTCGCGCTCGCCGAGACGGCGCCCAGTTCCGGCGCGATCCGGGCGCACGCCGAACTGCCGTCCAATGCTGCAGGTGCTGCAGGGACAACGGCGGCGAACCGTTCCGCGCCCGGCCAGGCCGCCGGGTCGTCGCCAGCGGCGCAGCCCTCGCAGCCTGTTCTGCAACTTGCGAAGCAGCAGGACGCCGCCGTTTCGACCGCCCGGTCAGACGGAAGCCCATCGTCCGCCGCCGTCGCGCCGAGGAAATCCACCACGACCGTGACCCACGGCGACAGCCTGTGGCGCATCAGCCGTCAGACCTATGGCGAGGGTACCCGATACTCGCTCGTCTACCGGGCGAACCGGGACCGAATCCGGAATCCGGATCGTATCTATCCCGGCCAGGTCTTTGTTCTTCCCCTGAAAGAGCACTGACCGGCCATCGTTACAGACCAAGCGTGAGCTCGGTCCAATGCACGATGGTCTTGCTGTTGAGGAAATCGATAATGCTGGGTTCGATCGCCGCGGGATGATCGTGGGCGACCACGGCCGTGGCAACGATGGCGTCGCAGTGGTCGTTGAAGGCGATCGCCAGCACCGAGTTCCGCGCCCGGTACGGATCGGCGATCGCATAGGCCCGGCTGCGGCCCTTCATCCACGCGACGTCGATCGGGCGGCCCGGTCCCAGCACCGAAGGCCTTTCACCCATCAGCCCGAAGTCGCTCAAACGGTTGAGTTCATCATCATCCGATACGCCGGTCTTGCAGTTGCAAAACCCGATCTTGGCCCGAATATAGAGGTTGACCTCGACCCCGCAGTCGGTCGCAGCGCATCGAAAAGCCTTGCCCTTGCCCCATTCGTCGATCGGGTGGGGCCACTGCACCTCCGTCCACATCGGATGGCTTGGCGTGGCCAGCGCGCCGCTGCGGTCCAGCATCGGCCATGCGAAGAACGCGAAAGCGCCGGACAGGCCGCCGAGCCCGAGGCCGATCACAACGGCAATGACGGTGGCTCTTTTCATCGCATGGCAGCCGCTACCGGCCTCGTCTCTCTGCTAATTGCTCGCGACAAATGCCTTGGCGGCGGCAAGCGTAGGCCGCCCGGGATCCGAGTTGGCGGTGAGCGCGACCAGTTTTTCGTAAATCATCTTCGCCTTTGCCATGTCGCCGAGCGCCTGCGCGGCTTTTGCTGCCCCGACATAGCCGTTGAAGCGGTTCGGCTCCTTCGCCATGGTGGCCTCGAACGCCGCAAGCGCCTCCCTGGCGCTGCCGCGATCGAGCAGCATGAATCCATACAATTCTCGCGCCGGTGTCAGGGCTCCCGGTGTGACCGGCGCCTTTTCGCTCTTGTCCTCGGCGTCGGCCGCGGCGCTCATGGTTTTCAGCGCGTCATCGTATTTGCCGTCGGCGTAGAGGATCCAGGCATTCGCCGTCTGCGCCTGCACATCGACCTGGGCCGCCCAATAGCCGTTCTTCGCCTCCCGCAACTGGTCGCGAATTTCGACAAGCTTGGCGGCATCGGCCCGCGCGGCGGCGGTGTCGCCGGAGCGAGCGGCGCCGACCGCTCGCGCAAAATAGGTATTTGCCATGACGTGCGGGAACTTGCTCGGCCTGACCTCGAGGTTTGCCGCGCCGGTCCAGTCGCCACGTTCCATCATGTAGCGCGCCGGCGATGCCGCCTGGGCAAAACCGGCGCCGAAAGCATCGGCGTCGAACCGGGCGGCCTCGATTTCATCGACCACGCTGCGCGCCTGCGTGTCCTCGCCAAGCTGCAGATAGGCGTAGACCAGATAGTCCTGCCCATGCAACTGATCGCCGATTTCCTTCTCAGCCTTCGCGGCCCGCACCGAAGCCGTGTTGGCCGCAATCGATTCCTTCCAATAGCCGACTCGGGTAAAAATGTGAGAGGGCATATGCTGCGCGTGCGGGGCATTCGGCGCAATCTTCGAATAGCGCAGCGCCGCCGGCAGGCCTTTGACGGCAATGCCCGGATAGTCGTACAGATGGATCAGATAATGCGCGACGCCGGGATGCTGCGGCTGGCGCTGGAAAATCGGTTCGAGGATCGCCGCCCCTTTGAGTTGATTGGCATAGGTCTTGTCGGCAGGCGACGCCGCCACATTGAGCGTGATCGCATAGAAGATCTGGGCTTCGTCGTCATCGGGATATTTCGCGGCCAGCGCCTCCATCGCCTTCAAATAGGATTGCACGCGCGCCTGGTGCGAGGTCTTGTCGAAGTCGACATACATCACCGCCAGCGCGTCGATGTAGTCGCGCTCGCGCTGCGTCTGGGCGCCGATCGCCTTCGCCTTCTCGATCGCGGCAAGGCCGGGCGGAAGATTGGGTGCCGGCACCGGACTGTGCGGGTTGTTGAGCAGCGACAGCGCAATGCCCCAATAGGCGATCGCGCATTGCGGATCTGCCTTGAGCGCTTGCTGGTAGATATCCCTGGATTCGGCGTACCAAAACGAATGCTGGTAACGCATGGCGCGGTCGAACCGCCGTTGCGCCATTTCGTTGCAGGAGGTCGCGAAATGAACCGTGCCCAGTTGCTGATCGGTGGCTTCTTCCGCGAGCAGAGGTGCGCAAAGTCCAAGCGCTGCGACGGAAGCGGTCACCGCAAACAGAGTCCGAAGCATGACGTCCTCCCTGTCCCGGTGAAAAAGGGGATCGCCCGGCGATCATAGGCCTTTGACTGGGCGGACTCAACGAAACTCGCACATTGGCACCATGCCGCACTGCACCGCTGGCTGAAGGCCAGCGGACAAGGCGCTTGCCATCGACCGCGCCCTTGAGCGTAATGGTATGCGGGCGAACAACGCATCGTCGGCGGTTGTTTCGATGGGATCGGAGGTCTCGATGTTCCCGACGCTGTCATTTGGAGACCAGGAATTTACTGCGCAGGAGATGAGCGCGCGATCTGCGGCGGTTGCGGGCGCGATGGCCGCTGTCGGCCTCAAGGAGGGAGATACCATTGCCCTGATGCTGCGCAATGAACCGGCGCTCATCGATATCATGCTGGCGGCACGTCAATTGGGGCTCTACTTCACGCCGCTCAACTGGCACTTCAAGAGCGAAGAGGTCGCATACATTGTGCGCGACTGCGGCGCGAAAGCCCTGTTCGCCCATACCGACCTGTTGCGGCAAATTGCGGATGGCATCCCGCCCGGGCTTCCGGTTTTTGCGCTGCAGCCGCTTGCAGTGACGATTGCCGCCTATGACATACCCCCGTTCGCGCCGGCGATCCCGGAGGGGACACGTGACTGGGCCGCGCTGGTGGCCGAGGCGCAGCCCCACACCGCCAGCGCAACGATTCCGCGGGGCATGATCGCCTACACGTCTGGCACCACGGGTCGGCCGAAGGGTGTCCGTCGCCTGCCTCCGTCCCCGGCGGACGCATCGGCCCTCGCCGAACGGATGGCGCAGATGTTTCAACGCGGATTGGGTCTTGCGCCCGACGCGCGCTGCCTGATTTCGGCTCCGCTCTATCACAGCGCGCCGTGCGCGTCGGCGCTGATGGTAGCGCAATTCGGCGCCTGGCTGCGTCTCGAACCGAGGTTTGACGCGCAATCGACGCTTTCGATCATCGAACGGCTTCGGATCACGCATCCGTACCTGGTACCGACCATGTATGTCCGACTGCTCCGGCTTCCCGAGGAGGTGCGCAACAAATACGATCTTGGCTCGGTTAAATTCGTGAGCTCGACGGGTGCGCCGTGCGCACCCGAGGTCAAGCGCGCCATGATCGACTGGTGGGGCGACGTCATCAACGAAACCTACGCCTCCAGCGAGACCGGCTACCTCACCGCGATATCCTCGACCGAAGCCCGCCGCAAACCCGGTTCGGCAGGTCGGCCGCTGGAAGGCGTCTCCATCAAGATCCTGGACGACGGCGGCAATGAGGTGCCCGCGGGGACGCATGGAAAGATCTACGCCCGGCATTTTGCGACGCCGCTCTTCACCTACATCAACCGCGACGGCGACCGCAAGGCGATCGAACACGATGGATACGTCACCGTGGGCGACATCGGCTGGCTTGATGACGAAGGATATCTCTATGTCAGCGACCGCAGAACCGATCTCGTGCTTTCGGGCGGAGTGAACATCTATCCCGCCGAAATCGAGCAGGTCCTGATCGGCATGCCGGGTGTCGCCGATTGCGCGGTTTTCGGCGTCCCGGATGCCGAGTTCGGGCAGTCGCTGGTTGCGGCGGTGCAGACCCAGGGCGGAGCCATGCTGACCGCGCAACAGGTCCGCGACTTTCTCGCCGCGAAGCTCGCCAACTTCAAGGTGCCGCGCGTGATCGAATTCCGGGATACGCTGCCCAGGGAAGATACCGGCAAGATATTCAAACGCCGACTGCGCGAAGAGTATGCGGCGCGCCGCTGAAGGCTTGGGGCGCCGGCGCGCGCAATTCCGCCGCCGGCGCTGCCGTTCCGGTTCGCTGCGCTAAGCCGCCTTGCGGCCGGCGGCGAGATCCTTGACCGCCTGGGTGGTCAGCGGCTGGCCGCCGATGCCCCACTCGCCACTGGCAACTTCCGAAATCTTGACCCAGGTCACGCCACGCATGTTCTCACCTTCGACCGTTACCATGGCATCGGTCAATTTCTCGATAATCTGGCGCTTTTGCTCGGGGTTGAATACGTTCTCGATCAGATGGACTTCAATCAATGGCATTGTCGTGTTCCCTGTGATTAATCTCCCCCCGTTCGCAGCATGCCCGGCCTTGAACCTCAAAGCTTTGAGAAAACGGCGATTTATTCTCCACACCGGCTTGAGATGTCGTTGAGACGATCGCTTTTGCCGCATCGCACCCGGAAGCGCCCGATGCTAACCTCGCGCGGTGCGGCAGCAGTCCACTCGCCGCGAGGACCCGGGCCCCGCGAATGATCCTCAGCTTTGGTGACTGCGAGATCGATGTCGAACGTCGCGAGCTGAGGCGCGCTGGCACGCCGGTGCATGTCGAGCCGCAGGTATTCGATCTCCTGATCTACCTCACTCAGAACCGCGAGCGGGTCATCAGCAAGGACGATCTGATCGCCTCGGTCTGGGACGGCCGAATCGTGTCGGATTCGACGCTGACCAGCCGCATCAACGCCGCGCGCAAGGCGATCGGCGACAGCGGCGCGGGCCAGAAGATGATCCGTACCGTGCCGCGCAAGGGCCTTCGATTCGTCGGCGACGTGCGGCCACCAACCGATGGCGCCGGGACCGACCCAGCCGCCGCAGCGCCGGCGGCCCAGCTCACCGAGCCGTCGCGCCAGGCTTTGCCCCTGCCCGACCGGCCCTCGATTGCGGTGCTTCCCTTTAGCAATATGAGCGGCGATGCGGAGCAGGAATATTTTTCCGACGGGATCAGCGAGGACATCATCACCGCACTGTCCAAGCTGCGCTGGTTCTTCGTGATCGCGCGCAACTCCTCGTTTGTCTACAAGGGCAAGGCCGTGCACATGAAGCAGGTCGCCG
>JBDTKD010000279.1:0-3424 GCA_039935515.1 Bradyrhizobium sp. | reverse complement strand
GTTTCCGAAATCGAGAAGTCGCAGGCCGGCTATATCACCACGGTCGACCCCGACGCCGCCAACGACCGGGCGCTGTCCTGGACATTCCAGCCGATGGCCGGCGGCGGCACCGTGGTGCTGCTGGAAGACATCACCGAGCGGTGCAACGCGGAAGCCCGCATCAGCCATCTCGCGCGCTACGACGAGCTGACGGCGCTGCCCAACCGGCTCAATTTCCGCGACGAGATCGAGCGTCTGCTGGCGCTGCCGCGCGGTGCGATGCAGACGTCGGCGTTGCTGTTCGTCGACCTCGACCAGTTCAAGCAGGTCAACGATACGCTGGGCCACCCCTGCGGAGATCAGCTGCTCTGTGCCGTGGCCGAGCGCCTGCGCGACATGCTGCGTCCGGAAGATTTCGTCGCCCGCTTCGGCGGCGACGAATTCGTGGTGTTCCAGCAGGACATCAAGTCGAACGAGGACGCCGCCGTTCTCGCCCGGCGAATTGTCGACCGCCTGAGCGAACGGTACAAGATCGACAATCATCTGGTCGAAATCGGTGCCAGCGTCGGTATCGCGATGACGTCGCCGCACGGCACCAGTGCCGATACGCTGTTGAAGAACGCGGATATGGCGCTCTATCGGGCCAAGGCGGACGGCCGCGGCACCTTCTGTTTCTTCCGGGACGAGATGGCCCAAACCGTGGAGTCGCGCCGCATCCTGGAACTCGACCTGCGCAAGGCGCTGGCCAACGAGGAATTCGAGCTGTTCTATCAGCCGCTGGTCAATCTCAAGTCCGGACGGATATCGACCTGCGAGGCGCTGCTGCGCTGGAACCATCCGGTACGCGGCACGGTCTCGCCAATCGACATCATTCCGGTGGCCGAGGACATGGGCCTCATCGTCGACCTTGGCCGCTGGATCCTGCGCAAGGCCTGCATGGAATGCATGAGATGGCCCGAGGCGGTCAGCGTGGCGGTCAATTTCTCGCCGCAGCAATTCCATCAGCGCGACGTGCTGAGCGAAGTCCGCTACGCGCTCGAGGTCTCCGGGTTGCCGGCGCATCGCCTCGAAATCGAGATTACCGAATCTTCGCTGCTGCGCAACACGCAGTTGACCCACGACGTGCTGTCGCAATTGCGCATGATCGGGGTGCGGATCTCGCTCGACGATTTCGGAACCGGTTATTCGAGCCTCAGCTATCTGCACAACTTCCCGTTGCAGAAGGTGAAGATCGATCGCTCCTTCCTGGAAGGCATCGAGACCGACCGTCCGCTGACCCTGCTGCGCGGCGTGGCGCGGCTCAGCGCCGATCTCGGCATGTCGGTGGTGGTCGAGGGCATCGAGACCAACGAACAGCTCGAGCTGATCAGCGTCGACGGCACCGTGACCGAGGCGCAGGGCTACCTGTTCAGCCGCCCGGTGCCGGCGGTGCGGGCGCGGCAACTGCTGAACGCTTCGCATGGCCGGCGGCTGCCGGACGAAAAAATGCTGTCGACCGTTCCATCGCGATCGATCGCCTGATATCCACCGCAAGCCATTTTCCGGGGAATTTCCTTCTCTCGATCACACGCTGCACGAACGAATTCTCCCGGGCCGGTTAACCCTAATGTGCCGAACCCTTTGCGCCTGTCTTAGGAAGCTGTTAACCTTTGCACATTCGACCGGGGGTTGCAGCGTTGAGGAATGTTCAGTTGAGGTCCGCGGCCAATGTGGTCGCTCCGACACGAAGCGCCGGTCTTCTCGATCACGTCGATTACCGCCTGGCCGAGACCGCGGGGGAAAGGGACGAAATCTACCGTCTCCGCTACCGGGCCTATCTGCGCGAAGGTGCGATCCTGCCGTCGGAATCGCAGCGGGTCAGCGACAGCTACGACGATGCCCCCAATGCCTGGATCTTTGGCGTTTACCTTCACGGAGAACTTTGCAGTTCCCTTCGTGTGAGCGTGACGACGGCGGAATGGCGGATGTCGCCCTCGGTTGAGCTGTTTGGCGACCTGCTTCACCCGGAACTCGACAAGGGCCGGATCTTTATCGACCCCACCCGGTTCGTGGCCGATCCCGAGAAGGCCAAGCGTTATCCGGAGCTTCCCTATGCCACGGTCAGGCTGGGCTATGTCGCGGGCGTTCACTTCAACGCCGATGTCGGACTGGCGCTGGTCCGTCCCGAGCATCAGGCATTTTACCGCCGGCTGTTTCTGCAGGAAAGCTGGGGCGAGCCGCGCCTGCTGGACGGACTTCTCAAGCCGGTCGGATTGATGGCCGCACACTATCCCACGCTGCGCAACAAGGTGTTCGCGCGGTATCCCTATCTTCATTCGAGCGCCTTCGAGCGCCGGATGCTGTTCCAGCGCCGCCACGAGCGTCACTTGACGCCAGCGGATGTGGTGGTCTCCAGCGAGCGCGCCTCGATCGTTCCACAGTCCTGACCGGCGTAGGCCAATCGCGCCTCGGGTTCCCCGCGGCTCGCGATTTTTTCAAACGACTTCAATTTGTTGCACCAAATCCTCGGTCGCCGGTCAAAAGCCGGGCGAAGATGCGGCCGGCGACTTGCGTTCACCGTCGCGCCACATTTGCCACCCATTAACCATCGCGGTTGCTTTTCGCCGTTCGGGGGCATTTGATCGGGTCCGGCAACTCCCCATCAAGGTTGACGGAACGTTCGCTTAACCATCGCCCTGTAGACCGGATAACAGTCGAAAAACGCGAGCGTGGAGGCTCCGGAATGAAACATCAGATGCGCACCCTCCAGGGATTGAAGCTGGCCGCGGTACTTGCGGTGGCGCTGTCGATGGGTGCCTGCGCCAACAAGAACCTCGGCGCCGACGGTGCGATGGCAAGTGCGGCAACCCCGGGCAGCCAGCAGGATTTCGTGGTCAATGTCGGCGACCGCGTATTCTTCGACAGCGACCAGACCGATTTGAGCCCGCAGGCGATCACGACGCTGGACAAGCAGGTGCGCTGGCTGCAGACCTATAACCGCTACGCCTTCACCATCGAAGGCCATGCGGACGAGCGCGGCACCCGGGAATACAACATTGCGCTCGGCGCGCGGCGGGCGCAGTCGGTGCGTACCTTCTTCGCCTCCCGCGGCATCGACCCGAGCCGGATGCGGACGATCTCTTACGGTAAGGAGCGCCCGGTTGCGGTCTGTAACGACATCTCCTGCTGGTCGCAGAACCGCCGTGCCGTGACCGTCCTGAACGCGAGTTCCTGAGTTTCCGCCTGATGCACGGTTGGATTGCCGGCGCCTTCGGGCGCCGGTTTCGTTTTGGCACCCGGCAGAGCGTACAACTAATTGTTTCAGTCACATTTTTGGCGTACTCCCTCTCTCAATGGGGCGTGCTTTCGATGTCACGCCGATCTCGTCGTCAGGCCAGAATGTCATCCAGATTCCATCTCATTGCCCGCGCCGCGGCGCTCTCCGCGATGCTGGCGTTTTGTTCGC
>JBDTKD010000278.1:0-3029 GCA_039935515.1 Bradyrhizobium sp. | reverse complement strand
GCGACCACATCGCCGGATTTGCCGCCGGTGCCTGGCACCTACGCGACATTCTCGCGCGATCATGAGTACAAGCGCCATGGCACGCTCAGCCTGTTGGCCGGGATCGATCTTCTCACCGGCAAGGTCCACGCCCTGGTCAAAGACCGCCATCGCAGCCGCGAGTTTGTCGAATTCCTCAAGCTTCTTAATGCCGCTTACCCGGCCGGTACGGCGATCAAGCTGATCCTGGACAACCACTCGGCGCATATCTCCAGAGAAACCCAAGCATGGCTCGCCACTCAACCGGCGGGTCGCTTCGCGTTCACCTTCACGCCCAAGCACGGCTCCTGGCTCAACCTCATCGAGGGCTTCTTCTCCAAGTTCACCCGCTCGGTCCTGCGCCACATCCGGGTCGCGTCGAAGCAGGAACTAAACGAACGCATCATGCTCGGCATCAAGGACGTCAATCGCCACCCCGTCGTCCACACATGGTCTTACAAACTTACCGACGCTGCCTAATATGATTCGAACCAAGGAAACGCAGAACTAGAGACTGAATTGCCACAGTCCGCTCAATTGCCGGAGCCTGCGGAATAGTCCCTAGGTAGGCGGAGCAAGTAACGCCTGCCAGCCTTGCGCACGCGATCCTTCGAACGAACGCGATACAGTCAACCATGCAATTCCGAATCGGTCGGTATTGTTTATTGCGAAACGTTAACTCCCCGGCCAGCACGCCGTAACACGGAGAGTCTTAGCTTCATGCCATCAGGCGCAAGAGCGCGCCGACTCAAAGCCATGGAGACTTTCCTGTGACAGATCATCGCTCCGATTCCTCTCTAACTCCCACCTCTCGGCCAAGGCGCAGTTCGCTGTTCTCCGCACGCAAGATCGCACTGATGGCGACTGTCGTTGCTGGTCTCGGCGCCGGCGTTTACGGCTTTGGCCCGGCCACCGGCAGCTTCGGTATTCTCAGTACCCCGGCGCATGCGCAGGTGAACAACGACGTCAGCAAGGTCGCCCAGCCGATCGGCTTCGCTGATATTGTTCAGCGCGTGAAGCCTTCGGTCATTTCAGTCAAGGTCACAATGAGTGACAAGGCCGCCGACGCCAGCGACCACAGCGATGATGGTCCTGGCGACCAGTCCGGCCCGCCGATGGAGCGCTTCTTCCGCCAGTTCGGAGCACCAGAGGGCACGCCTCCTTGAACGCACCAACACCGTGGCGGACACGGTGTTATGATGGGTCAGGGCTCCGGCTTCTTTATCTCGCCTGACGGCTATGCGGTGACCAATAACCACGTTGTAGATGGTGCCAATAAGGTCGAGGTGACAACCGATAGTGGCAAGACATACACGGCGAAAGTGATCGGCACTGACAAACGCACCGATCTGGCACTGATTAAGGTTGAGGGCGGTTCAGATTTCCCGTTCGCCAAACTCGCGGAGGGCAAGCCACGGATCGGCGACTGGGTCCTCGCGGTCGGCAATCCATTCGGCCTTGGCGGAACAGTCACCGCCGGTATTGTCTCTGCCAGTGGCCGCGACATCGGCAATGGCCCGTATGACGATTTCATCCAGATTGATGCGCCCGTCAACAAGGGCAATTCGGGTGGGCCCGCTTTCAACATGCAAGGGGAAGTCGTCGGCGTGAATACCGCCATTTACTCGCCCTCCGGCGGCAGCGTCGGCATCGCGTTTTCGATTCCGGCCCAGACGGTAAAGACCGTCGTCGCCCAACTCAAAGACAAGGGGACCGTCAGCCGGGGCTGGATCGGTGTCCAGATTCAACCGGTGACCTCAGATATCGCCGACAGCATGGGCCTCAAAAAGCCAGAAGGCGCTCTTGTTACGGAACCGCAAGCCAATGGCCCGGCTGCCAAGGCTGGCATTGAATCCGGCGACGTCATCACCTCGGTAAACGGCGAAGCCGTCAAGGATGCCCGCGAACTTGCGCGCACCATCGGCAGTTTGGCACCTGGCGCTGCAGTGAAGCTGAATGTGCTGCACAAAGGCAAGGACGAGATCGTCAACCTCACTCTGGGTCAGTTACCTAACGCGCAGGAAGCGAACGCGGATCCCGAACACGGCACCGATGTTCCGCGACTCGGCATGACAGTGGCGCCCGCGAGTTCCGTGGCGGGTGCCGGCAAGGCAGGCGTCGTTGTCACCAACGTGGATCCGAAAAGTGCTGCAGCAGACCGCGGCTTCAAGGAGGGCGACGTTATTCTCGAGGTCGCCGGAAAGAGCGTGACGAATCCCGGCGATGTCCGTGATGCGATCAAGACCGCTCACGCAGACAATAAAAACACGGTCCTGATGCGGGTTCGATCCGGCGACGCATCCCGTTACGTCGCTGTACCGCTCGGGAACGGTTAACAAAACAATAGGCCGGCAGCGCCAGTCAAGCGCTGCCGGCTTATCGCGAACGCCTTCCTTTACTTCGAAACGGCCGTCGTATCGATCGCGCGCAGTTACGGAGGGAACTCGAACTTCATTTCCTCCGGACCGATTTAGCTAGGACGCACAAAGGATGTTTGTTTCCTTTTTTTCCGCAACCCAAAATCTTTGTCTTGTCCGCAATCGTTTGGGCATTGCTGGCCGTGGCTTTATGGTACCTCGCCATAGAAAGACTCGGCAGCGACCTCGGTATCTCATCCTCGCCCACAGGCGTCGGCGTAGCGATGTTTTGGTCCGCACGTTCGCTCTGGTTTTACCTTTACTTCGCGGTCTCGGTCACAATCTTCGCAGGAACCTGGATGTTGCTGGCGCCTCATCCTTGGGCGCCGTGGTCGGTGCTCGGTTCGGCGCCGATATTGTTTTCCACCTATTTCCAAGTCCAGGTCAGCGTAGCCATCAACACCTGGTACGGCCCATTTTACGACCTCGTTCAATCCGCGCTTTCGAAACCGGCATCTGTCACGATCGGCCAATTCTACAGTGAATTGGCGACGTTTGCCGGCATCGCGCTCGTTGCGGTAACTGCGGGCGTGCTGACCCGCTTCTTCGTCAGTCATTACATCTTTCGGTGGCGCACCGCCATGAACGACTATT
>JBDTKD010000277.1:0-5386 GCA_039935515.1 Bradyrhizobium sp. | reverse complement strand
CCCCGTCCGAGGGGGTACATCAGGGCGGGGCCAAGTTTTGCGGCGCTATCCGCGTCAGTTTTGGCGGCGCGTTGGAGCGAAGCTTAGACCTTTGGCGCTCAATAGATAGCGGAAAGGCGAAGTTAGGGCCAGGCGGCTGGGCGAGGATTGGTCATTTCCCCTTCTTAGCCTCACGCGCTATCCGGTCTGCTCTGAGGCGCTTGTGGTTTTCTTGGAATTCTGGTTCGGCTTGGGCGTTCGATATCGTTTGTCTCGACGCCATCGGATTTAGTGCCCTTCGCTTGGCCTCGTCCGCGACCTGTTCCGCAGCGGATTTTTTCTCTTTGCTCATCGCTTCGCCTTCAGCCGGTCGACCCGGACCTCACGAAACTCTTCCGGCCCCTTGGTGAGTCGGCGACGGCGCTGATCGCGTTCGTCTGGGTGCGCGGTGGGATCGCCCATCTTGTCGATCGCCTTCGATGCCAATTCTTTCGCACGGTCGGCGCGCGCCGCCGGCGCTTGCTTCGGTTTGGTTCTGACGGTGAGCCCGAGCTCGACCAGGCGGCGGATGGCCTGAGGACGGGACATCGCAGGCGCGTGAGCCTTGATCCAAGCGTCGAGCGTGGCGACGTCGGCAGGAGGTACCCGCACGCCGATAAGAATTGCGCCAACCGGAGGCCGTCCAATCCGCTTCTTTTTTCTGTTATCAGATACTGTTGACTTTGGCATAAATATCTGTTATCAGGAAAGCAAGCCGAGGGGAAGCTCTAACTTCTACCTCGCTCTAACCCGCAACATGAGGTGAACCATGGCACAGGCTAATGTCACATCTATCACAAGAAAGACCGGAGAGACCCTGACACGCTGCTTCTGAAGTTCGTTGCACAATGGAAACGGGCGCGCGCAGAGGCGAGACTCGAATGGGCAAAGGAGAACGAGAAAACAATCTTCTGCACCACCGAAGGGGAGCACACAGCCCCGCGCGACGCGTTAGACCTTGTTGCGGCCACCGAAGGATGTCTGGCCAACCTGGAGCCGCGAACCACCCTGGGTGCCATGGCGCTGATCGAAGCCGTGATCGACATTGTTTCAACGAATAAGGTGGATCCTGAAGCCAGCTTCGGTAATGGGCCGGTCCTCGAAATTCTCGTAAACGTGGCTCGCAGCCTCAGCTGCAAGGACACCGCGCTTCTCGGGTAATCCTTGGTTTGATTACCAAAGCAATTAAAGCCCGCCGGTGTCACGCCCGGCGGGTTTGTCTTGCGGTCTACTATGCCACTGCTCTAGGTTGTTGCCTTCGTTAAAAAGGGAGTGCGGACGTGGCGACAGGTACAGTGAAGTGGTTCAACGCAACGAAGGGTTTTGGATTCATTCAGCCCGACAGCGGCGGCAAGGACGTATTCGTGCATATTTCGGCCGTGGAAAAAGCCGGCCTGAGCAACCTCAACGAGGGAGCCAAGGTGAGCTACGAAGAGACGGAAAACCGCGGCAAAACGTCGGCGGAAAATCTAAGGGTCGGCTAAGCGCCATCAGCCTGAAACCCGCCGGTTCGCGCCCGGCGGGTTTTTCTGTTTGGCCACACCGCATTCTGCGGCCATGGTTCAAAACGTAGAACGGAAATCGAACTGCAGTGTTGCGCCCATGTTGCTCGGAATGATTGGTAACGTTCGGTAAGGCGTTGATTTTCTTAGGACAGCCATGAAGCCGCTCGCAACATGAAAACGACCGCAGGAACGAAGCCAAAACTGCGAGAAAGCCTTTATTTTCAAGGATAAGTGCTGGCGCGCTCGGAGAGATTCGAACTCCCGACCCTCGGAATCGAAATCCGATGCTCTATCCAGCTGAGCTACGAGCGCGTGCCGGCTCGATTATCAGACTTGGCGCGATTGGGCCAGCGGGCTGCCCGCCGGGCGGCTTCGGACAGAAGGGCCAGAAGCCTGGCCCTGGACTGCAATTTTGCCCCAATCCGGATGCTTAACGGATTGCCAACACAGTAAGGCCAGAGTTGTGCCGGCAGGTCGGCTGCTCGACCCGGCATTCCCACGTTCCGACAGGCTCATCCGGTTTTCCGAACGGCTCATGCGCATCACGCCTCTCGCCCTGCTGTTGCCGTTGTTTCTGGCCGCGACGCCGGCGCGCGCCGACCTGCGCATCACCCGCGACCACGGCGGCTATGTCGAGGAATACAAGGCAAAGTACGAACGCATCCGCGACCGCCATGAGCGCGTGATCATCGACGGCATCTGCAATTCGGCCTGCACCCTGGTATTCGGGATCGTCCCCCTCAACAAGATCTGCGTGACGCCGCGGGCCAACGTCGGCTTCCACCAGGCCTATTACGACAAGGCCTTCACCTTCGGCATCAAGGTCACCAGCTTCCAGGGCACCGCGGATCTGATGTCCTATTACCCCAATTCGGTGAAGGACTGGATCCGCCGTAATGGCGGGCTGACCACCGAAATGAAGAAGATCAGGAACGGCGTGGATCTCTGGAAGATCGTCGACCCCTGTCCGGACGAGTTCTAAAGCCTGTTCGGTTCTGATTGAATCAGAACCGAACAGGCATTGGTTTGTAGTTTTGACGCGTTTTCTTCACGCGAACCGGTACCCACTTCGCTCGAAAACGCTATAGTCCAGGCATCCCCTCGCAGAATTCAGTTGGCTCCCGCGTTTGGCGATTGCCGCATGGCCTTTGTTCAGGCAAGCAGAGCGCACATGAACCAGGACATCGAAGATCTCGCCGGCCGCGCGGCGCCGGCGCTGTTTGTCATTCTCTGGAGCACCGGCTTTATCGGCACCAAATATGTGCTGCGCGACGCCGAGCCACTGACCTATCTGGCGATCCGCATGGTACTGGTGGTGGGGCTGATGACGCTGATCGCCGCGATCGCGCGGCCGCAATGGCCGGACCGCCGCGGCATCGCGCACAGCGTGGTTGCGGGATGCCTGGTGCACGGATTCTATCTGGGCGGCACCGCGATCGCGATCGCGCATTCGATTCCGGCCGGACTGTCGGCACTGATCCCGGGCCTGCAGCCGATCCTGACCTCGACCCTGGCCAATCGCTGGCTCGGTGAGCGCGTCACGCCGCTGCAATGGGCCGGGCTGCTGCTCGGGCTTGGCGGCGTGGTGCTGATCCTGCACGATCGCCCGATGAGCGGGGAGGCGGGCTGGGGCTGGCTCGCCTCGGGCGTGTCTCTGGTCAGCATCACGCTGGGGACGTTGTACCAGCGCCGCTACTGCAACCGCATCGACTGGCGCGCCGGCAACCTCGTGCAGTACATCGCGGCGGCGATTTTCTTCGCCACCGGCGCGTGGCTGTTCGAGAGCAACGTGGTGCGCTGGACCAGCGAGTTCGTGCTGTCGCTGATCTGGCTGGCGGTGGTGCTGTCGATCGGATCGATCGGATTGTTGTACTGGCTGATCCGCCACTCGGCGGCGACATCGGTGGCGAGCCTGTTCTATCTGGTGCCGGCGGTCACCGCTGTCATGGCCTATGTGCTGTTCGGCGAACGGCTTGACCGGATCGCGGTCGTGGGCATGGTGGCCTGCGCCGCCGCGGTGTTGCTGGTCAATCAGCGGATAAGGGCCTGACGCGCGCACCCGGATGAAAGGCCTCCGGATCTTGATCCGGAGGCCGCGATCCGATCAGCGCTTCGCTTTCTTTTTCTTCCTGTTGGCTTTCTTCACGGCCTTTTTGCCGGCCTTCTTCACTGCCTTCCTGGCCGATTTCTTTGCCGGGGATTTCTTCGCCGAGGATTTCTTGCCGGCCTTTTTGGCCTTCCTGGCTTTGACCGCCTTCTTCGGCGTCACCTTTTTCGCGACCTTCCTGGCCGCCTTCCTGACTTTCTTGACCACGGTCTTCGCGGCTTCCATCGTTGCCGTTGCGGCGCTGCCGACCGCGTCGGTTACTTGCTCAAGTACCGGTTTGTCGTCGTCCATATCGTCCCCCAGGGTTCTGTCGACCCGGTAACGATAGCGAGATTCTTCAGGGTGGCAAAGCAACGTGATGCGCGCAGGCGTTGCGGACCCTGGACACGCCGGTGTGCGAACGCACCGAACCCGGAATCCGAAGATTCCGGGCTTTCGCGTCGCGATGCCCGATGGAAGCTCCGGATTATTTCGGCTGCGGCACGATCCGGATATAGGGTTTCGGCGATTTCCAGCCCTGCGGATAGATCGTCTTGGCCTCGTCGTCGCTCACCGAACCCGAGATGATGACGTCTTCGCCCTGCTTCCAGTCGGAAGGAGTCGAGATGCGGTGTTTCGCGGTCAACTGCAGTGAATCGATTGCGCGCAGGATTTCCTGGAAATTGCGCCCGGTGCTCATCGGGTAGACCAGCACGAGCTTGATCTTCTTGTCCGGCCCGATGATGAAGACGTTGCGGACGGTCTGGTTTTCGGCGGCGGTGCGCTTGGTGACATCGCCGGACGTCGCGGCCGGCAGCATGTCATACAGCTTGGATACCTTGAAATCGGTGTCGCCGATCATCGGATAATTCGGCGCGGTCCCCTGCGTCTCCTTGATGTCTTCGGCCCATTTCAAATGCCGATCGACGGGGTCGACGCTCAGCCCCATCAGCTTGACGCCGCGCTTGTCGAATTCCGGCTTCAGCTTCGCGAGCGCGCCCAACTCCGTGGTGCAGACCGGGGTAAAATCCTTGGGGTGTGAGAACAGCAGCACCCAGCTGTTGCCGATCCAGTCGTGGAACTTGATCTTGCCCTCGGTGGTTTGGGCTTCGAAATCAGGGGCTTCGGCGCCAATCTGAAGAGCCATGTTGAACCTCATGTCGTTCTTGTTGCGGATGAATTCCGTCTTCCTATGATAGGCGGCGGAACCGCCGGGCGAAACCGGCTGCCGAAAAGGAAAAAGTCCTTCTCCGCCGTGGGAAACTTCTAGCATCTTTTTCCGGTCGCTGTCCCGATAGTGAAAAAACTGTAATGGTTTCAAAGCCGTGGTTGCCGCTATATTGCCGCATGGGTGCTGCACCGCTGCCGGATCGCCCTGCGATCTCCCGGGCCCCGCATCTCGAGATCCCAGCGACTAATCGGCCACTGTCTAAAAAACTCGCGATCACAGTTTCGAATCGTTAACCAGTCGTTTACGCCCGCGTGAAAATGCTGGCCCAGAACAAGAACCAGAACAAGAACCAGAACAAGAAAATGAGAAGAGTACCGATGTCTGCCGCTGTTGCTAACGCCGCCGAAACGATCGGCGCTATCGAGACCGCCAAGATTTCGTGCCGGAATACCGCTGCGCTGGCCCTGACCGTTGTTCGTGTTGGCGTCATCACCGGAGAGGGTCCAACCACCAGGGGCCGAGTGCATTTTTCGCGCGCGCTGGATGCCGATGACGCCGCCTGGTGCGCGCGGATCCTGACAGCGACCGCGGTCGAGCATCAGCCGG
>JBDTKD010000276.1:0-6267 GCA_039935515.1 Bradyrhizobium sp. | reverse complement strand
CCCGACTATCGGTTTCGACCTGCTCTATGCCTTCGTCATCGTCCGGCTCGACCGCAGAGGCCTCGTCTGGATCAACGTCACAACAAACCCGACAGCGGAGTGGATTGCGCGTCAGATAACGGAGGCAATTCCTTGGGACGAGGCTCCGCGCTACCTCATCCGCGACCCGATCATTGAACAAAGATGCGCCGGTCTCTAGGCCGGTTCACCGAACCGGTGTCATTTGTTCACGCGCTATTCTAGGCGGACTGCATCACCAATATGTTCGTGTTTAGGTTTTCCGTACACACACCTGCCCAGCAAGAGCGCTAGATAGCGGATTTTTGCGGGCCGCATTTGGCATAGCGGATCACACTTAACTTATTTCGAATCTCAATCTTCCGAGAATCAATAACAGCTAGAAAGTATGTTATTCTTCTGGCGAACCCGAGCCATCGGCGGCGCCCGTTCAGTGTTTCAGTTATGCGATATCCGTGATTCGCTGGTTGCACGGACTTGATAATCGCTTGAATTTGAGTGCCGCCTTTAATATCGTATCTACGGTCTTTCGAGAAGATCATTATCTCCGAAACTGATTTGTGTACCACGGCTTCGACGCCGAAGGTTCTTACAGCAAAACAGATTTCATATTCCGCGGCAGGAAACTCTCGCCCCAAGGCCACCCACACCCATTTATAGGATATTCATCTGCTGAAGCCGGAAAGCTTAATAGCAGTGCACCTACGAAGAGACAGCAAAATTTAGCGCCTGAGAAGCGGAAGGGAATTGTGATCATCGAGGAAGTGGCGATCAAAGGCTCTCCCTCATCAGAGAATTGAGACAGCCGGATATTTCTTTGTAACAGGCCCCGATGTTGCGATACCCGCGCCCCAGAAGCCCTCCGCTTAAGCTATTGCCGCGCGGCCAATGAAGCTGACGAGGCTGAACCAACGCGTTGGTCCAACTTGGGTGCCGGTGTGACCGGTACGTAGGGCGTGACCGGACCCACATCGGTCAAATCTGGTGGCGCTTTTGTCTCGACCGGCCTAAGCGGACTATCATCCTCGATAAACTTGTCGAGCATGCCTTCAATCAATTCTTTTGCCTTATCTGGACCGGTATCGCGCATGTCGTTATGTTGGAAGCCGGTTTGTATAACGTCAATTCCGGATTTCTTGCGCACCTCTTCAGGAGGGATCACACCAGGATCCGTTTTGAAGACCGGGTCCTTGGAGCGGAACGAAAGTATCTTGAATCTGCCGCCGGTCACAAATGGCACGCGCAGATTGTCGAGCGTCACCACCTCCTTGGTCCGCTCGGGGTACAACTTGGCGAAATACATCGAGATGTCGGCGCCAGCGGAATGTCCGACAAGTGTCAGATCGTCGTAGTCGGCGTTCGGCTGGACGTTTCGCATTTGCTCGACGGCAAAATTAATATTGGCAACGCCGCGCAGATACTGTGGCTGACGGCCAACATAGAGCTCGCCGACTTTCGTGACCATCGGCGGATCGGTCGGTAGATCGTGCTGGATGCTGATCGCGATATAACCGCGGGCGGCAAAAACATTTGCCAGGAACGAGTACTCGGTAAATTTGACGGTGTTGCCATGGCTGAGTATCGCCACTGGCAGCTTGTACATGCCAGCATTGGCCTGCATCTCCTTGTCGCGTCGCACGGCTATGTCCACCTCGACGGGACGGTTGTTGCGCGACGCATCGTAAAACGTCATTGTTTCATGATGAATGGCCCACTTGGATATGGTGAAGTATCCAACAGTGACCAACGCGCCAAGCGAAGCCAGAACGGCAATTCCGCGTTTCATCGTTGCCCTCAACGCATCCCTCTGGAGAAGCCATTTGGGACTCTTCGGCCCTTGTTGATAATATACGTCACGGCAACGTGACAGGACCTTAATAGTTTCCATGACAGGCGCATTGTGCAGTGCACCTACGTCATTGTTCAGACTGTATCGCGCGGGGGTGTTTTCGGCGCGTTCTGGAGGGTTTGCTGACCGTTTACCGCGAGCGCCGTGTCCGGAAATGAGCGAACTCCGCCCAAGGAATCGCAAGACAGGATTCATCGGGAGCGTCAGTGCGCCCAGATCCTATTCTCGGTTGGCGAATGGCCCAGTTGCGGAAGAAGGTCACGTTGAAGAGGTGATCTCGCGCCGCGCGGCATTCAAAACTGACCCACCGGGTCCTTTCTGCCTGCTTTTGTCTCACAGCGACCGCAAACGAATCAGCTAGCCTCCAGCATCATCTGGAGCAGCTTATGGCCAGTGCCAAATCCGTTCTTGAGCGGATGATAGCCGCGATGAATCGCGGCGGCGACGCGTCAAAGCGCGCCCTCCTAGACCGCAGAGACATCGAGATGTTCGTAAAGCCGGCGCCCAAGAAAACCCGCGTATTAAAGAAGAGCCCGCTTGCTATGCGGGTAAGCATAAGTTCCAAAGCGGCGAAGAAGCCTCGGAAGAAGTCGAGGACGAGGTTATCGACCAGGCGGCCAAGCGAATAATTGCCTGCCCCGGATTGATCAACTAGAATCTCCCTCAAATGTACCGTTGGAAAAAGGTCTCACACGCCGGGCCCCCGGAGAGTTTGACCAGCGTCCACCCGTCTGGCAGCGGGATTGGCTCATCGAAGCGACGTCGCCAGCCGCTATCAGCCATTTGCTGAATTAGGTGCGCCCCTTAATTGCGCGCCACGCAAAGATAAGAATGCAGGCTCCGACGAAGCCCGCAATGAGGTAGCCGAACCACCCACCGAGCGCGACGCCAAAGATTCCTAACAGGAAATTGGCCACTGCAGCACCTACGATGCCCAGCACGATATTGGTGAGCATGCCAGTGCCGCTCTTCATGAAACATTTCAGCGAGCCAACCTGCAATGCCACCAATGATGATCGCCGCTATCCAGCCGATTTCAGCGTCGTGCATATTTGTTCTCCTTGTTTAGCTGTCTCGAACATAGGGATGCCGACCTACCCCAAGCGATAGATGCCAACTTCTGCTGAGTCTGGGAATTAGAAAACTAGAGCGCGAGAGCCGCCCGTGAGGGCTGGAGGGCCTACGCGACATCGTATATTGGATACTTACCCATCAAGGCCGATCCGCATGATCGTGGCGTTTCCACCGGGCGGCTCCGCCGATCAATGCGCGGGTCAAGTAAAGCGCGTTCGATCCAAGACTTTGAATCTATCCAATGGTGGCGTTTGGCCTACCGGCCGGGTTACACTTGTCAATAAGCCGCAAACTTAAACCAGGCGGGAGGGAAACGATGATTAACCGACGGACACTTCTCAAGACTGCAGCCGTAGGCGCGACTCAGGCGGTCGCGTTGCCCTATCTCGCCCGCGAAGGCTTCGCGCAGGCGCCGGCGCATGTTCTCAAATTGACGATGGCCGACACCCGCAACCACCCGCTCTACCAGGTGCTGTTGCGGTTCGCCGACAACGTAAAAAAGAAAACCAAGGGCGCCGTCGAGGTGCAGGTCTACGGCACCGGCGAACTCGGCAGCCAGCTCAATATCCTCACCGGTTTGCAGACCGGCATTATCGATCTGTGCGCCCATACATCCGGCTTCATCGACACCCTGTTCCCGCAATTCCAGGTGCTCGACCTGCCGTTCCTGTTCCCGGATCTCACCAGCGCGGAAAAGGTGCTTGACGGTCCGGTCGGCACGCAGCTCGCCAACCTGATGCCGTCGAAAGGCATCTATGCCCTCACTTACGGCTATTGGGGCTGGCGCGTTACCTCGACCATCGACCGCAAGGTGCCCGAGCCGAAAGACATGAAGGGCCTGAAAATTCGCGTCCAGCCCGGGCCGATCTTCTCAGCCACATTTCGCGAACTCGGAGCCAATCCGATCGCCATCGACTTCAGCGAGATCTATCTGGCGCTGTCGCAGCGCACCATCGAGGCGATCGAAACGCCGATCATTTCGCTGCCGGCCGCCAAGCACTATGAAGTCGTCAAGGTCATCAATCTCACCAATCACGTGTACAATGCCGGCGTGCTGATGGTGAGCAAGCGCAAGTTCGATTCGCTGCCGGCGAACTTGCAGGCCGACCTGCGCGCCGCCGCGACCGAGATGCAACCTGACTGGCGCAAATCGATGGTGGAGAAGACCACCGAGACCACGGCGTTCCTGAAAGGCAAGGGCCTCACCTTTGTTGACGTCGATCGCCCCGCCTACCGCAAGGCGACGCAGGGCGTTTACAAGGACTTCCGCAGCATCATCGGCGCCGATCTCTTCGATAAGGTGATCAAGCAGGTCGAAAGCACCTGACCGCCAGGCCCGGACCGCACCCCGTGGATGCCGCAAGCGAAGGCGACGTATCGAGTGCCGTCGTCACCAACCCCGCCGCGCCCATGAAGGGGCGCGGCGGGATTTGGCGGTGCGAGCGGCTGGCTATCGGTATCCGCCGCGCGCTCAATGGCATCGATTTCGCGGCGCGCGCAGTCGTCGTGGTGGCGCTACTGAGTGAACTCAGCGTCGTCATAACCGACGTCACCATCCGCTTTCTATTCTCGCAATCGCTGCTGTGGTCAGAAGAGGCTTCCAAGCTTTGCCTGACCACGCTAGCGTTTCTCGGCGGTGCTCTTGCCTATCGGGCCGGCCACCACACCGCGATCCAGTTCGTCACACGATTTTTTTCCGAGCGCTGGCGCGAAGCGACGGCGGTCGCCGTTGACGCCTTCATTCTCTGCGTCGCCCTGATTACGCTCTACGTCTCGTTCGATCTCTTCACCGTCTCGTTGACGGCGCTAACGCCGATCCTGCAAATCAGCACCGCCTGGATCGTGCTGCCGTTCAATGTCGGCCTCGTCATGATTGCGCTGTTTTCAGCCGAGCGGCTGATTTTCCACCATCCCGAACGGGTGGCCTTCGCGGTCGTCCCCGCGGTCGTCGCGCTGATCGCGGCGGTTACCGCCATCGGCATGCTTCCGATTGCGCGACCGAACAATTCGACCGCGCTCGTCGTCATGCTGCCGCTGTTCTTTGTCACCGTGCTGCTTGGGCTCCCGGTCGCCTTCTCGATGCTGCTCGGTTCCTTGTTATTCCTGCAAATCACCGATTCCGCGCCGCTGATCGCGGCCGCGCAGAACACCGTCGACGGCACCAGTCATTTCATCCTGCTCACGCTGCCGTTTTTCATCTGGGCAGGGCTGATCATGGAGAAGGGCGGCATCAGCGTACGGCTGGTGCGTTTCGCCATGGCCCTGGTCGGCCATTTGCGTGGCGGGCTGCTGCAGGTCGTGGTGGTCACGATCTATCTGGTGTCCGGCATTTCGGGCTCCAAGGCGGCCGACGTGGTCGCGGTCGGCTCGGTGTTGCGCGGCGAGCTCAAGCGCCAAGGATACCGGGCCGAGGAAGGGGCCGCCGTGCTGTCGGCGGCTGGCGCCATGTCGGAAACCATCCCGCCCAGCATTGCCATGCTAGTGCTCGGATCGGTCACGCCGATTTCAATCGGCACGCTGTTCATAGCCGGCCTGCTGCCGGCGGCGGTGATCGCATTGTTCCTGATGGTTTCGATTTATTTCTTTGCCTGGTGGCGCGACACCCCGCGCGCACCGCGCGCCAGTCTTTCCGAGCTACTGAAAGCCAGCGGCGGTGCAATTCTTCCTCTGATCATGCCGGTGATCATGATCGTGGGAATAAAATTCGGCTATGCCACGCCGACCGAGGTCTCCGCTGTCGCGGTGTCTTACGGTATTGTGCTGTCGATCGCGATTTATCGCAGCATCGGGTTTGGCAGCTTTTTCACGATTGCCGTCGACTGCGGATTGCTCGCCGGCATGGTGCTGTTCATCATCGCTTCGGCCGGCTCGTTCGCCTGGACATTGACAGCGGCGAATCTGCCGGTCGCGCTGATCCAGGTGCTGCACCTGGCCGGTGACAGCCCGACGCTGTTCATGATTGGATCGCTGGTGCTGCTGATTACGGTCGGCTCGCTGCTCGAAGGGCTGCCGGTGCTGATCATTCTGGGGCCGCTACTGTTGCCGATCGCGACCCAACTGGGGATCGACAGCATCCACTATGCGATGGTGATCCTGTTGGCGATGGGCATCGGCATCTTCATCCCGCCGATCGGCATCTGCTTTTATATTTCCTGCGCCGTGTCGGAAGCCGACGTGGAAGCCACCGCCAAGACAATGCTGCCTTATCTCGCGGTGCTAATTGCGGGCGTTCTTGCGGTGGCTTTCGTGCCATGGTTCACCCACGTGATCCCGCATTTGTTAGGGGACAACTGATGCCATTGCTTGCAAATGAGGCTGTGCAGCGG